>JANXVE010000036.1 GCA_025351825.1 Chamaesiphon sp. 341R_metabat_111
TCTGCGCGTTGTCCCATTTTTCATGATGTCGTCAGATCCGCACGTCGGGCAATTTAGATCGAGTTTCATTCAATCATTCCTCTCTCACGATTGTCTCTCTATTCTACTATTTTCCTCTGTCCTTTACAAAAAAGCACTACCTAGAAATGATTGTACTTTCACTTTCGCAAGAGGTCTAATGATTGAAGCTTCGATCGCACTAAAATACCTGCCTCCTAAAAGCTGGAGACAGGTATTCGCTGAGGACGCTAGCATATTACGGAGAGGAGAGGATTCGAACCTCCGTTAGGTGTAACCCCAAAACTGATTTCGAGTCAGCCACCATCAACCACTCGGACACCTCTCCAGATTATCCACCATACATCATACCCTATTATCGGTGGGAATATCTACACAATTTATGTGTCTGAACAAATGAAAAATCTAGGGATTCTTCATGCGCTTGAGTTCTGCTTGCAGAGCTTCTACTTGCTTCCGCATATCGCTGATGTCTTCAGGCGATTTGGATGGTGTTTCGCCGTCGGAGACGATTTCAATCCGGCGGGGTTCGCTAGTTTTCTTTGCGCGTTCGGTATTATTGCTTTGCGCTTGATTCAAATTCTGTTGTTGGGCAGATTTCACCATATCATCTACCAGCTTGCGGGCTTCTTCGGTGGTGATTTCACCCTTTGCAACCATTTCGTCGGCTAACTTTTGGGCTTGAATGCCGATCGATGAAAACTTCTCACCAGCTTGCTCTCCCGCCGCAGCAGCTAGTCCCACACCGAGATAAAATGCTTTTTGAACGATGTCGCCTAGACCAGCCATAATTAATTAGTTGATAGTTGATAGCTAAATGTTCGGGGTAGAAGCTTAAACATTAGAGCAACCGTCCTTCTTCAGGCGGAATTAATTTCCATTAGCTGCAAGATGACGGCTAGCTCTGCAACTACCTACTCTCCAGAATAACTGTTCGGATAGTTTGACTAACAGGGTTGAATTGGTACGGTTTGCCGATGTGTAGCGGAATACGGCAACAGTTGACTGAAAAAAATACTTTGATGACCCGGATTCCACGCCTGTTATAAGCATCCCTATTGCTGCTACCTTCCGGTCCTGACAAGGTTTGGGCGTTACGACCGCATGGGGCCGAGTCATCTATAATCATAGCATAAATTTTAGGCAATCTCATCAACTAGAATTGGGGCTTACCAGAAATATCCAGATTTCACTTGGGTGCGCTGTTCGTTAGGATCGTGTTCTAGAATATACTCGCGAGCGATCGCACCTTGGGCGCGTAGATTGGCGACCTCGCTTGCGCCGACTTCGGTATCTGTAGAGAGGAGAATTACCTGTTCGCTGGCGGCGGGGAAATAACGTTCGAGGAGATTGGTGCGGTGGGATGAATCTAGCCTCCCCAGTGGTGTGTCGATCGCAATTGGCAATTGTCGCCCTGATACTCGTGCTAATCCCCACAGCAGCGCGATCGCCAGCAGTTGTTTTTCACCTGCGGAAAGTCGATGTTTGGGCAATAATTTGCCTGCGCGATCGTGGAGCGAAAGGGTGAAGGTGGTACTATCGATCGTGACTCGTTGAACTAGTTCGGATTTGTGTAATAAATACCGAAAACATTCGGTGACTTCGTTCTCTAGTTTGTTAATTTTCTTGAGTGTTAGTTTCTCTTTAAATATTTCTAATGTGGCTTTAACTTTGGCGATCGAATCAATGAGCTGTCGATCGTGTTTGAGCTGAATATTTGTTTCGGTATAAGTGGCTAATTCTTGCCTGGTTTTGGTGACGATTCGATCGAGTTCTTCCTGACGGCGGGTTGTGGTAATTTGGTCGGCTTTGAGTTGGGCTACTATTTCGCGGGCTGTAACTTCTTGCGTTCTGAGCCGGGTATATTCTTCTGGTGATGCGGCGGCTGCTACTTGACGATCGATCGAATCCAGTTCAGCTTCTAGTTTAACTAATTGAGCTTGCAATTCACCAACTTTTTGAGCATCTCGGTCGAGATCGAATTTTAAGATATTATCTAGCTGATTTAATACTTCTACTTCTGCCCCCAACCATCCAGACTTTTTAGACCCAACCTCGTCAATCAATACTTGATTGTCACGTTCTAAAAATTCCTGAATATCTGAAAGCTGGTTTTTAAAAGCTGGCTGCTGCTGAAGATAATCGAGTAATCTCCGATCGCGATCGACTAATAAATCTAGAGCTGCTTTACCTTGCTGCTGGCGGAGTTCGATCGCACCTTGAGTTTGAATTTGAGCGAGTAGCGGTGCAATCAGTAACAGCGGTAAACTACCACTCGCTAGAGTCCCTAAGGCTTGCCGCTGCTGAGAGATTTGCTGTTCGATCGCTTTTGACTCTAGTTCCAATTCCTTGCCTTGAGCGGCAATTTTACCGCCTTCTAGCACGAATTTATCAAAGGCTTGTGCTTCTCGATCGATCGCAATTTCTAGCTTTGATTTGATTTCAACCAACTCGTCCCCAACGGCAACTAATTCTAACTGCTCCTGCGCTAATTTTGCCTCAATTTTATCGATCGCGGTTAATTGCTTATCGTTTGCTAAATCCTTTCTTTTCCTACTCACTAATACATCTAAATCTGCTGCTAATTTCTCCGCCAATTCTAGTCCGAGCAATGATTGGATTGCATCAAATACGGCGACAGGTGGAGTCTCCTGTTCTGCCAATTCCTTCACTTGCTCCCCATCAAATAAAAATAGATTAGAAATACCGAGCGGCAACAGATTTTCAATGTATTCATCCCAAGTCTTGAGCAGCATTGTATCTGCCCAATCATTCACCAAAATACCTAAAGTGTCCTTACCATCCTGAGGATTGCGTTCCCAATATCTCACGATCCGAATGTCGCGCAAATCGCCATCTTCAGCTATCTGAAATGCTAGTTCGATACGGGCTTTTTCCGTCGGTGGTGTGTGGCGACTCACACATTGATCGAGAAAATCTCCATAGCTCAAATTTCCCCGCGTCGAACATTGAGCGCGGGCACCATACAATGCCAATCGGATCGCATCCATAATCGTCGTCTTACCCCCACCATTCATCCCACCGATAAGAATAATGGGGCGATTATCTTCAGATGTATCTGGTAATAAATTAATCGTATTCTTACCCAAGTAAGAACCAAAGTTTTCTAATACCAGTTCGCGAAAAAGCATAGTTATCTGTGATTGAGCCTATGCTTCTGATTTTAGTGGAGTTAGTGACTAGGGGATAGGGGATGGTGGGCAAACTGACTTCGGCGAAGATCTACCCACCCCGCCCTACGGGCACCCCTCCGAGGCTACCGTGTATACACAAGTCGAATTTGACCGAGTTTCCATCCTTCAAAGATCGACTCAAATCGCCTCAGACCATTAACTAAGGTAGGCATACCAGGGGGTGTTTGGGAGCGAAAACCCGACCATCCTCCCAGCCGAG
>JANXVE010000038.1 GCA_025351825.1 Chamaesiphon sp. 341R_metabat_111
GACTTGCACTCAATGAGCATCTACTTGAGAGATTTATTTCCATGTTAGGGCTTGACCAGACTTTGATTAAAGCCCATCCTAACTATGACAGCCTTCTACAGTATGGCTCGTTGGCTCCATAAATCTGTCCGGACTATTGTAGTATACGGACTACCCCAAATCGGCAAATTCTCAGCAGAGTTGCTGTCGGGCTATATCCTTACCATGTCATACCTGATGCGCCCGATTAGTACCCTGTTATCGATTTTACCGAGCTTAAGCCAAGCAGGTGTGGCACTGCGGAAGATCGACACGCTGGGATTGTCTCTAGCTAGCCGTGCTGAAGCTCTGACACGGATAACTAGCAGTCAGAATGAGTTTAAGCGGATTGAAATTAGGCAAGCTACCCACAGCTATCAGTTAGCTGGAGCAGATACTACTTTTACACTAGGTCCGATCGATCTTACCCTCCAGCCTGGTGAATTGGTATTTATTGTTGGTGGTAATGGCAGTGGCAAATCTACTTTGGCAAAGCTATTAACTGGCTTGTATGTGCCAGATGGTGGTGAAGTTAAGCTAGATGGCAACTTAATTGACGATCGCAATCGTGAATTATATCGACAGTTATTTTCGACAGTATTTGCTGACTTCTACTTATTCGATCGATTTATCGGTTTACACTCAGCCGATGTAGATGCTCAAGCTAAAACGTACCTGGAGCAACTCCAACTCACCCATAAAGTCTCCGTTCAAGATGGTAAACTTTCCACTCTCACCCTTTCTCAAGGTCAGCGCAAACGGTTAGCCCTGCTCACCGCCTATCTCGAAGATCGCCCAATTTACCTATTCGATGAATGGGCAGCAGACCAAGATCCATTTTTCCGCGAGATATTCTACCAACAGCTTTTACCCGAACTAAAACAACGTGGTAAATTAGTCATCGTCATCAGTCATGACGATCGATATTTTCATCTAGCCGATCGAGTCCTCAAGTTAGACTATGGGAAAATTGTTTAGTTGATAGTTAATAGTTGATATTTGATAACGAACTACTTAGTCTCCCAGTCTCCCAGTCCCCCAGTCTCCTAGTCCCCACACTCCGCCAAATTACCGTATTAATTGTATCGATCGACACTCCATTGGTGCAGTGTCATACTTAACTTTTTCTGAAATATTAAATAAAGTCGATCGGAACAGAATCGTTGCAGCCTATAATAGATGTCATCTTAACGATCGATAATTTGACAGTTAACTGTATCGTGACTATCAGTATTTAAGCTGGTAAAGCGATTAGGCTATGTTATGCCAGTGTTGAAAATAGTAAAGCTTGTGTGTGGCAATTATTGCCAAGTCAAACTAGGCAGCTCGAAAGAGCCACTCTGAATTAATGACTCAAGCGACTTAATTCAAATTGAGATCGAGTAGAACACCTTTAAATCTAACTGTAAGGAGCACCCCCAAATGTCATCAGCATTCTGGAAATCTGTATTAATTAGTCCCGTAGCCTTGAGCGTCAGTCTGTTATTAGCCAGCGGGTCGATGGCGGCACCAATTAGGGACAATCCCCATGTAGCACCAATCAAATTAGCGGCTGGTGAAGCAGCTCCGACCAATCCTGCTGAAGTTGCTTCCGATATCGTCAAGCCTGGGGACTGGCAATATACCGCCCTTCAAGGTGTTGCTGCCAAATATGGCTGTGGTGCTAACCTCACCAATCAGCCTGTTTCGCAACTAGAATTTGCTCGTGTCCTGAATACTTGCTTGGCAAGAGTAGAACCATTACTCGCGCAACAATCACCATCAGCCCCACCATCACCATCAGCTCAACCAGGCACTCAACAACCACCAGCAGTAACTGCGGCGGATCTCGAAGTCATCAAAAGATTGACTCAAGAATACCGCGCTCAACTGACTGAAATCGACGTTCGGCTGACTGGTGCTGACAAAAAAATCGCTCAGGCGCAAGCAAATCAATTTTCTACTACTACCAAGCTCAAAGGTGAGGTAATCTTCAACTTAGCTGGGACTACTAGTGGATCGAATTCTAATAATACGGTACTTGGCGATCGAGTGCGGCTACTGTTTGAAACTAGCTTCAATGGTCAAGACAGGCTCTGGACCAGACTCGCAACTGGCAACCAACCTGGTGTAACTGGCAACCTCAAGAATGGCTCAACTGCTGAAGGTGCTCAGGTATCTGAAAGCAACAATAATAATGCTGTTGGTATTGACTGGTTAGCTTATCAATTTCCTGTTAGCAATACCAATGTCTACGTAGCTGCATACAACGGTCTTCACGTTGATTATGCCCCTAGCTATGGATCGAATTTCGATGACTTCACAGGTGGTAGTGGTGCCCTCTCAAACTTCGCTGAATCTAGCCCCATCTACAAAATTGGTGGTGGTGCTGGAATTGGTACTAGTTTACCATTTGCAGAGAATGGGTTAAAATCCTTGACCGTCGGATACTTTGCTGGTGCTACTAGTGCCAATAGACCCGTCGCTGGTCAAGGTTTATTCAATGGTGACTATGCCCTACTCGGACAGTTGAACTTTAAACTGTCCGATAAATTAGATGCTGGTCTAACCTACGTCAATAGCTACCATACTGGGGCTAATGCTATTTATAACTTTGGTGGCGGCTCTGGTGGCTTAACTGGTACTGGGCTGGCGAACTTAGCTACTGCTGGTACTAAGGCAAATTCTTACGGTGCTGAGTTTGCATTTAAGGCCAGCGACACGCTAGCATTCAATGGATTTGTGATGAATACTAGTGCTGACAAAGCGACAATTGGTAAACAAGATCTCTGGAGCTATGGTGCTGGGGTATCAGTTCCCAATATTGATGGCAAAGGTGGTTTAGCTGGGTTGTTAGTTGGTGCAGAGCCTTATGTTGGTGGTGTTGGTAGCGTCCCTTATCACATCGAAGGTTTCTACAAGTACAAATTTAGCGACAACCTCAGTATCACACCTGGATTAATTTATCTCACTGCGCCTAATCAAGTTAATAGTAACGGTGCCTTAATTGGTGTTGTAAGAACTACTTTCACTTTTTAGTTGAATCAATCATTTGACCAATAGTAAGTCAAATTTCATTTCTAGCTAGCTAAAAGAGTTATTTAACTTTTAGCTAGTTTTTTATTATTTGAATCCGATCGTTTACATATTGCTATCCCCAATAATTAGATCTGGATACACATCGATCTCAATTATTTAGTCTCAACTTAAATACTTAGGTGGAATCACGCAATGAAGCTGTGCCATTTCAATTCCTATTTGACGATCTAAAAATTTTAAACCGATCGTGCCGCCCTTTTTGAGGATTAACTTGTGGCAGACTTTGCCAAATACGAGTAATTCAGCCCACTCACTCAAAGTTGGTTCGTGTCCGACCAAAGCCAGTCGAGAAATAGCTGTGTTCGGAGGTCTAGCATTCCAATCCGTCAGCCAAGCAGATAGATTGCCGCCTGGTTTGAGGTCTGAAGATAGCTCTAGTTGAGAACTAAGTTGGTTGTCGATGAGGATTTCTGCTGTTTGGCGAGCGCGAACAAGTGGACTAGTAATAATCAAGTCAAAAGTTAGTTCTAATTTTTGAAATTTGTGAGCAACTTGTGTAAAATTTTTGCGTCCTAGTTTAGTAAGTGTTCGGATTTCATCACTAGCAATTAAATTTGGGATGAGGAAGTCTGGATCTTCTGCAATACCGTGGCGAATTAGATATAAATACATATTTTTTTAATTATTTGCGGCTAGTTATCGATTAATCTGGATGATAACTAGTGGGTGACTATTTGTGAACGATCGATAGATCTATCGATTGTTGGGGAACTATAAAATTGGGTAATAAATATCTTAAGGATATCTTGGGTGCAGTAGTTATGACACAGAATATGGGTGAGTTTGCAGATGGACGCAAACGACGGTTTGATTGGGCGGCGATTTTACCCAAGCGACAAGCTTGGATTCAGACTTTAATTTTATTGCCTTTTGGCTTGCCAGTGGCTAGCTTCTTGGGTTCGAGTTGGAATTTTTCAATTAATGCCATTATTGACGAGCAGCAGTATCTGGTGGCTGCGATCTCGATGGTGTTTAATATTTTACTCCCCAGTTTATTTTTTGCTTTCTTATTCCATTGGGGCTGGTACATCTGGAGACAATCACCAGTTACCTGGTACCCCCATCGGCAGTCATTGTGGGCGGGAGTTTATGCTACAGGTACAATTGCAGTATCATTTGCGATCGTAGAGCTATTTAATCAGACGGTGGGAGTCTGCGGTAA
The DNA here is from genome assembly GCA_025351825.1 of Chamaesiphon sp. 341R_metabat_111. Classification (GTDB taxonomy): domain Bacteria; phylum Cyanobacteriota; class Cyanobacteriia; order Cyanobacteriales; family Chamaesiphonaceae; genus Chamaesiphon. The sequence goes on from JANXVE010000038.1 coordinate 4,259, forward strand.
TGGCGGCTGGGGTGACATTGGCGATAATTTATTTTGCAATCTCAACGGCTATGGCTTTGAATCCAGATCCTGGTTTGGAGTTTGGTTCATCATCGCTGCTTATTGCTATCAGGCTCAAGGATTAATTAGTCGAATTTATCGGCACTATTCGCCATCAACCGATGTCAATGATTCTACGTCTCCAACTGCTCATAGTGAATTAGCTACCGATGATTTTGGATCCAATCCCCTCGATATCACTGCCACTAACGTTGAAGAATAGACCGAGCACTTTTCGTCCCAATGGTAAAATATGACTAAATCGACTCAGCAGGCTCAAACAAGTAAATTGCTCAACCGAAATCGTCATATTTTCAAACTGGGAAGCCTGTACCGCACCTTAATCGGTACAGCTATCGTTTGTCTGAGTTGCTGGGGGCAAAGCTTGCCAAGTGGTGCTAGTCCCATCACTGCCCAGGGCAGATCGAATCTAGTCGCTCAAACACCCGCTCAACCTGAGACACAACCAGCCGCAGGTAATAATAATTCGATCGAGATCGCCCCTGAAATTCTCAAGGGTAGCCCCGTTTTGCAGAAATGGCTCAAAGGGATTCCCGATGTCCAGGACGACATCAAAACCGAACCCAGCTTTCGGACACGGGTAAAAGTTGGCTACTCTCAATATCCCTCCGCCAATCAAGCTGGCGGATTTCATGCTGCTGTTGACGATATTTTCTTCGGGCGGAGCGGACTCTCAGCCAGTATCAATTACAATTCTGCATCAACTGGCAAGCGCACCGCCTACGGTGTCGATGCTCAATATTATCTATTCCCACTCGGTGGTTATGTAAATATCACGCCACTGGTGGGATTTCGCCATCTCGAAACCGATAAATACAACCGCGATGGTTTAAATCTGGGTGCAAAAGTGATGATCGTACCTTCCCGTGGCGGTGGTGCTGATGTAGCGATTAGTCAAAGTTGGGTAGGATTTGGTAGCCCGACAGAAACAGGTTTGACGACATTCTCGGTTGGCTATGCCATCACTGAAAATCTGCGCCTGTCTACAGACATCCAGCAACAAAACGCCAAGGAAAACTACGACAGCCGCGTCGGCTTCGGCGTAGAGTGGATGCCGTAGTTGTCTTGCCTCCTCCCCGCATCCTCGGGGAGGACTGAGGTGGGGTATAGATCTCCGCAGCACCAATAAGACTTCTTACCTCCTCCCCTTTCTAAGGGGAGGACTGAGGTGGGGTAGAGATCTCCGCCTCAAAACCAATAGACTTCGCTTGGAATTGGCATATCCCCCCGATCCCCGCTTGAATTGACGCGGAGATCTATACCCCACCCTAGCCCTCCCCTTATAAAGGGGAGGGGACAAATTTAAGAGGGGAATTGAGATCGCGGCCTGATTAGCTAATGATGCTGGTGATCGTTTAACCAGTAAAAATGAGTATGCTCGATCGAAGGATGATCGTGAGCATGGACGTGAATCCCCCCATCGTGCCCGTGCTGATGGAGTAGCTCGTGCTTGTGACTGTGAACATGAGAAATAGCCTCATGTTCATGACTAGAGGCTGCTGGCGCGAAGGATAACTGCACAAATACCAGCACCGCCAATCCAATCCCGCCGGATATTGAAAACATCCACTCAGAATGCGCTGTACCAAGCCATCCCGCCAAAGGATAAGCAAAGCCCCACCACAGATGACTCCAGGCAAAATGCGCCGCGTAGACCTGTCCCTGTCGATGTTTGGGGATGCGATCGCCAATCGCAATCTGAGTCGGCAGATCGATCGCATTTTTACCAATCCCCACACATAGCCATAGTAAAATCAGGCCGAGAAAAGTCGATCGATCTGCAAAAAACATCGAGATTATCATCAAGATCGCACCGCCAAACATCAGCCAATGACGCGCCAGATATTTTTGCGTCGCAGCCACAATAAGCGCAGCAATCACCATCCCCACTCCAAATGCCATCATTGCCCAACCGTACTCTCGATCGCTTAAATGTAAGATCGATCGAATATAACTCACAGTATTGACTAAAACTTGCCCGCCAATAATTGCACCAACTAATTGTAGTAACAGCGCGTAACGTAAGAATCCATCCCCAAATAATAACCGCGTCCCCATCGTCAATCGCGACCAATAACTAGTCTGTGGAGCAACTTCAGGGCTAGAACTAGCCACAGTCAACGGCTGACGCACCGAGAGAATTACCAGCGCAGCCAAGAAAAAACTACCGCTATCCAGCCAAAAAATTGTCCGCGCACCCAACCAACCCGCCATCACCCCAGCCAATCCTGGCCCAATCATACTCAAAGTTTGATAAGTAACTGAAGCCAGAGCCATTGCCGGAGCATACTCCTGAGGCTGAGTCACAATCGGAATAGTTGCCTGATAAGTCGGCGTGAAACAAGCATGAAAAATATTTATGAGTAGAACAACTGCATACAACTGCCAAACAGTCTGAACAAAGGGCAATAGTCCCACCAACAACATCCGAACTACATGAGTACCGACCAAAATCGACTTACGATCTAACTTATCCGCAATTATCCCCACAATTGGAGCACAAACAATAAACGCAACAATCCGACAAGTCAGAGCCGTAGCCAAAATACCAGGAGCACGATCTCCAGCCAAATCCACAGCTAATAACGCCAATCCCAACCACGTCAGCGCGTCGCCGAGCAAACTAATTGCTTGAGCAGTATATAAGCGGGCAAAAGTTGGATTTTTGAGAGCTTGAAACATCAATTAGCGGTCAACTTCTAGATAATTATGGCAAGAGTAACCCGTACTATTCTCAAAATCAAAATGTTCTTATATGAACATTTTGATGGAGACCAGCTCGAAAAACATTCACAAGGAAATAGATATGATGACCTGTAACGAACGATGGATCGATCGAACAACAAAAACGACCTAAATTTGCGATCGAACACATTGCAGCCAACCGCATTAAAACACTAAATTATAGTACCCCTTCCGGTTGAAAATACTAGTGCTAACCGTAGATCCAGGGTACCCCTACAGATAACTTGTAGGGGTGCCCTCTCTTGTCGTTTTCTTATTCGGGGGTTCCCCCCGAATAAAAACGCCGCTTCATGGGTACCCACGGGATGTAGCAGTAATAGTATCTATGCATTGGTGCAAAATGTGAGTAAATCGCTTCTAATTAAGAAACAACTGGTTCCGCCACAGCCACAACAGGTTCCATCGCAACCGCCGCCGCCTTGACCTTCGCCTCACCAGCCAAGAACTCCGCCACCTGAAGCTCAATCTCCGTGCGGACAATCCCCCTGTACTCCAAGAAATGTTCGATTTGGGCACAGACACCCAAATAGCTACTAACCCCGCCTGGATTGACCTGGAGCATACTCCAGAGATTGCGCCAGAACTGCCAGCGAGTAGAGCGAACCACCCCTTGTCGCCAGCAAATAGTCAAGAATGCCTGAATCACAATCCAGCTAATTGCCTTCTTGCGCCCTTCCCCCTTATCGGGATAAGTAGCTTGACCTAGTGTGAGAAAATGGCGGTAAGTTCGATCGAGAAACTTCGATGGCTCGTATAATTCATCAAAAGCATCCATGTACTCGTAGGCAATTTCTTCCAGCGGACGAGTCGGCACAAAATTCATCAGCGTAGTCTGATTGATATTCGCACCCTCTACCCGCATTCGACCTTCCTTGGTCAACCGATGCCACAGAGCGGTATCGGGCAAGGCTTGGAGCATACTAAATACCGCAGTCGGAATATTTGTCTGCTCGACAAACTGGACGATTCTTTTGCCAGCACCTGTCTTCTCACCATCGAAACCAATGATAAATCCAGCCATCACCCGAATTCCGGTAGCGGCAATTTTATCAACCGCTTCACTGAGCGAACTGCGCGTATTTTGATGTTTTCGAGTCAGTGCCAAACTTGCTTCATCTGGAGTTTCAATCCCCAAGAACACCGCTCCAAAGTTACACTTGACCATTTCATCCATTAGCTCTTGGTCATTTGCCAAATCCACCGAAGCTTCAGTTGCAAAGGAGAATGGATACTTATGTTCGACCATCCACGGCAAGAGTTCTTTCAAGAATAACTTAACGTTCCGTTTATTACCGATGAAATTGTCATCCACCATAAAAATACTCCGCCGCCAACCCAACTCGTAGAGATAGTCGAGTTCTGCCAGTAGCTGTTCTGGGGCTTTAGTACGGGGTTTGCGACCGTATAGCACGATAATATCGCAGAATTCACACTGAAATGGACAGCCCCGCGAAAACTGCACCGACATCTCGGCATAAGCATCGAATTCCAACAGTTCAAACCGAGGCACTGGCGTAATTGTCACATCGGGACGTTCCCCATTCGGAGCGCGGAAGGTACCCGACTGTTGCCCTTGAGCGACTGCTTCGACAAATAACGGAATTGTTAGTTCGCCTTCATCCAAAATTAAATAATCGGCAAAGTCTGACACCTCGTGAGGTAATGCCGTCGGGTAGGGTCCCCCAACCGCCACTTTTTTACCACGGCGTTTAGCTTCTTGGATCTGAACCAATAAATCTGGTTTTTGGACGATCATTGCCGAGCAAATCACCATTTCCGACCAGTTCCACTCGGCTTCAGTTACTTCCCGCACGTTCAAATCGACGAGCTTATAGTTCCACTCTTGGGGCAAAATTGCAGCGACAGTAATCAGTCCCAGCGGTGGTAACATGGCTTTGCGACCGAGCAGTTCGATCGTTTTTTCAAATGACCAGAAACTTTTGGGGAAGCGAGGGTAGAGAAGTAGAACGTTCATGAGATTATCTCCAAATAACGGCATTCCCCGTTAGGTAGAATGATGGACGTGTATTACTAATTGACTATAGTTTAGTCGCTTTTGTTTCGATCGGGTCTAAAATCACTATAGAAATTTGCGAAGATCGAATTCGACTGAGATATTATCTGTACTTGAATCAGTTTGACGGGGATCCATTGATGCTGACAACATCAGCAAAATCCGCTCGGTATAATCAACTGCACCACATAATTCTTGCGCTAATAACTCCAATCCTCCGTTGGCGTATTCTTCAAAGATGTTAATTCGCTGCTGCTCAAAATCAGCTCGATCTGGTGAAATCACGTTGATATTTTCAGTCGCGGCGATCGCAATTAGTTTCATCACCGGATCGTACCCACGGGAAATAAATACTTCCATACTAATCGGCCCTGGTTCTTTCTTGGAAATTTCGCCCAATGGTACTCGTCGATGTTGTTTGGCACCCAGTACTGCTGCAAACAACATCGCATCGGCATAAGTCTGAAATGGACTATTATTATCAGCCGCTGCAACTAACGACCTGACTAATTCTGCTTTGTCCCTGGCTACTCGAATCCGATTTTCAGACATGGGTAGAGTAATTAATAATTGTAGAATAAGAAACTGGGTGGGTATTGCTTGCCCAGCTTATACTTTTTGACTTTTGGGGTCGGGTTTGAGTGCGAACGTTGCAATTAGGATGCCCAGAATTGAGAGAATTGCAGTGGGAATAAAGGCATTGGTATAGCTACCAAAAATATCTTTGGCATTACCAGCAACTAGTGTCCCAGCTAAAGCTCCTGCCCCATAAGCTGTAAAAACTATGCCATAGTTTTTAGTGTAATTAGAAGGGTTGAACATCGATAGTGTGGCCGTAGGTGCGATCGCGAGCCATCCACCTAGAGATAACCAGAGTAAACTGAAAGCAAAAAAGTAGTTGACAACTTGATCTCTACCAGTATTTAACATCACGATCGAAGCAACTAAAATCATCACATAAGAGAGGATCGCGGCCATTTTGGGCTTGATTCGATCGGTTAACCAGCCGAAAATTGGGCGACCAATGCCGTTAAAGATGGCAAAAATCGATACCGATGCCGTAGCTGTATCGGTGTCCAGTCCGATGATTTCTTTGCCGACGTTAGTTGCAATCCCCACCGCCATCAAACCAGCCAGGGTACCGATCGCATAGCAGCTCCACAGTGCAAAAAAGCTCGGCGAACTCAGCAACCGATCTGGCTCGGTACTAGCTCGGCTGGGAATAGACTGGGGACTGGGTTGCCAGTTTGCTGGCGGAAACCTAAGCTGGGTCGAGATCGCCACTAAAATCACTGTAAAAGCTACACCAAGAATTCTAAACGCGCTGTCGATGCCATAAGTATCGATCAGAAACTTGGCGAGGGGTGCCGTAATCAATGGTGATAGACCAAAGCCAACTACAGTTAAACCGACAGTCAATCCCTTGAGATCGGGAAACCACTTAGCAGTAACAGAGATCGGCACACCATAGACAATTCCAACGCCAGCTCCAGCAATCAAACCATAAGTCACAATAAGTAAGGGAATACTGGTGGCAAAACTGGACAAGAAATACCCCAAACCAACAATTGCCCCCCCGACAGCAGTTACTTTAGCTGCACCATAACGTTCGATGTATCTACTTGCGATCGGCATCAAAATGGCAAATACTACCAGCAATGTCGCAAAAGGTAACAATGTGTCGGTTGCCCCAACGGTCACTTTTTGCAGTTTAAAAGCTTCTGTCAGCGGCTTGCGAAAAATGCTCCAGGAATAAACCGTACCCAAGCAGAGCATCGCTGTAATGCCCAGCGGTAAAAATAGCCATCGACCTTGCCGAGCAGGTAAGCCAAATACTTTCAGGTCGTTCACGATCTTTTTTGCGCCTCAATAGTCTAGACAAATTTGTACTTATAAGCCATGAAGTATAGACGAAAAGTGATTCATCACCTACAGTACAAGTGCAAAAACTCACATCTTGCACCGATACATCTAGACTAGTCAAAGCATAGATCTAAGGGTACCCACGAGGGGCACCCCTACAGGTTAATTGTAGGGGTGCCCTCGATCTACAGAGAAAGTATTAAAATGGGAAAAGCACAATCTGCTCCCGCTCTCAATTCTCAATTCTCAATTCTCAACTCTCAACTCTCAACTAACTTTATCCAGCCTGCTCCATCCCAACATGAATATTCTCACCGACTTACTCAAGCCTCAAGCCACCCGCGAAAAGAAGCAATCAAAGGGAATCCAGATTAAAACTGAGCGCGAAATTGGCATCATGCGCCAATCTTCAAAAATTGTCGCTACAGTTTTGAAAGAAATTTTGGGGATGGTAGAGCCAGGGATGACTACCGCAGATTTGGATGCTTATGCAGAAAAAAGGATTCGGGCGATGGATGCGATTCCTAGTTTCAAGGGTTTGTATGGGTTTCCAGCAACTATTTGTGCCAGCATCAATGATGAAGCAGTGCATGGCATCCCCCACCGCAAGAGAGTGATCAAGCAGGGCGATGTGCTCAAAGTTGATACTGGAGCGTTCTTTCAGGGCTTTCACGGCGATTCTTGCATCACGATCGGCGTAGGCACCGTTACCCCTGCTGCTGCTAAACTAATTCGGGTAGCTGAAGAAGCCCTCTATAAGGGCATAGAACAGGTGAAAGAGGGTGCTTACCTCCTAGACCTCGCAGGAGCAGTTCAAGACCACGTCGAGGCAAATGGCTTTAGTATCGTCGAAGATTTTACCGGACATGGAGTAGGGCGAAATCTCCATGAGGAACCATCGGTATTTAATTTCCGCACGCGGGAGATGCCAAATGTGAAGTTGAGAGCGGGGATGACGATCGCGATCGAGCCAATCATCAATGCTGGCTCGAAGATTACCAAAATGATGCCAGATAAGTGGACTGCTGTCACGATCGACAAGTCTTTATCGGCTCAATTCGAGCACACTGTGCTGGTAACTAAAGATGGCTATGAGATTTTAACCGATCGGAATTTAGTTTAATCGACTCAAGCAAAATAGGTAGGGGCAATTCATGAATTGCCCCTACCTATTTTGCTTGAGTTGTGGCGTGGATCTTTACCCCACCCTAGCCCTCCCCGAGGATGCGCGGATGCGCGCGCTGTTCGGGTTCCCCGACAGTGGTAGCGCACCAAGCAGGAGAGGGGACAAGAGTCCCAATTTTCAAAGGGAAATTCGTCCCACATATTAAGTTGAATGCAGTCAACGATAACCTAGCTCCTCCCCTTTCCAAGGGGAGGTTGGGTGGGGTATGGATCTACGCATCATCCCTCCTAGACTATTTCACCACTTGAGGTTTAGGAGCAGTGGTGAATTTAGCGGGCGCAGTTGCAGCAGGTGCAGCAGGTGCCACAGGTGCTGGAGCACTCAGATTAGGAGCTACCGAAACCTTCGGTGGCTGGGTTGCTTGAGCCAACTGCTTGATTTGATCCTTGTACTCAGACGGCGCGAGATCTACCGCCGCAGTCATCAGGGATTGCGCTTCGGTGAGATTGCCCATTTGCTTGAATACCAACGCTTTTGCCAGGATGGGGCGGAAATCTTCTTTATTAACTTCGATTAAAGCATCGTAAATACCCAGTGCGTCAGCATTGCGCTGCTGGGTGAGATAAACTTGCGCTAGTAAAAGCTTGAGTGGTGTGGCATCAACACCCGCTACAGTCGTCTTCAAAGCGGTCTGGACAGCACCCATTGCTGCTTCAGGACGCTTTGCTTCCAGGAGTAAGCTAACGAGTCCTTGGAGAGCGTTAATATTCTGAGGTTGAATAGTTAGGACTGTTCGATAACCAGCGGTAGCACCTTCTTTGTCGCCTAGATACTGTTTAGTTTGAGCGAGCAGCACCGTATAGTCAGAGGTCTGAGGGTTGAGTGCCGCAATTTTTTCGAGCGGCAATAAGCTCCCTTTGATGTCCCCCAATTGCAACCGTGCATCGAGCAAACCCTTGAGCGCGACTTGGTTTTCTGGTTCTCGTTTGAGCACCTGCATATAACCTTGGGCTTGAGCTTGAATCTGAGTCGTTTGAGTGGTAGAAAGATTACCTGACTCAGTGGCGACGGCTGCACCACCGTCTAGCACCACGTTGAACAGTGGAAATAATGAGAATCCAGTTAAAGCCAGTAGTGACACAGATACAACTAGATTAATGGCCCAGCGATGACGTTTGAACACAGACTGCCCCCTAAATAATTTTTATCCTAATCTAAAAGCGGTTGCTTTTGCCTGAGGGCGTGGGAGCAGGGGAGCACGGGAGCATCGGAGAATAAGACGCTTGTGTCTCCCTATCTCCCCATCTCCCCATCTCCCACGCCCCCGTGCTCCCACGCTCAACTACGGTTCCATAAAACTATCAACATTCCCATCCGGCTGAAGCACGACTCGAATTTTCTGGTCGGTACCGCCTGGAGCTGGGGACACTAGCTTTTGTCCGGTTTTGATGATTTTAGACTGGTTGAGATAGGTGGTTGCGGCGGCACCTTGAGCTGAGATGCTGCGGACTAGCCCACTTTTGCCGCTAATTTGGACAACGTACTGCAAGGGATTTTGTTGGCTGCTGGTTGGTTTCCATTTTGATTGGAAATAGCTTCTGGTGGCTTGGATGGCCGGACTATCAATCGAATCAGAAGGCCAATTGCTGCTGCTATTGGTAGGTAACGGTTGAGCTGGTACGAGCGGTAGGCTGCTAGGATTCGCATCCCCACCACCAGTCTGTTGCTGTACTGGGTCGATGAAATTGGGATTTGCCGGAACTGGGGTACCCTGCTCGAATAGGGGCTGAGGCACTACGCCGACTCCAGTCGGGATACCTGAGTTTGATTTGGCACTTTTGGCTGCTGCTGCTGGATTGGCTTTTTTGGTAGCTTTGGCTCCAGCGCGAGTCGAACTTCCAGGCATCTGTGTAGAGTTGCCCGCACCAATTCCAATCCCTGGTAAATCTGATGGCAGTAGAATCGGTTGTGTCGATACTGATACTGTCCCAGACTCGATCCCAGGGGATTTGCTGTTTGGCCGTCCAGTGGGTTTGGTTGCGCTGCCAATCATCGACGGCATCACTGGATTTAGACCTGATTTCGCGGCTGGACGCAATAGGCGATTGGAGCTAGTACTATTTACATCTAAGGGCGATCGGTCAGCACTGAGGGGATTTGGTGCGATGCCAGATTGCGCGCTGCTGCGAGGTAAAGTGCTCAAGATGCCTGGTCTGGTATTTTGAGCTGTAATTCCGGTAGTTGTGGGGACTGAGCTGGGTTTTCCCTCTAGTGTCGAGGGCAGGGGTGCGGTACCAATCTGGCTATTGGCTTGAGTTGGTTGAATGCCTGTGTTAATCGGTGCTTTATTTGGTAGCGGGGACTGAATACCAGCACTAGCAGTGTTCGGATTCGTCGGCGACTGAGTAGGAACGATCGGCGTGAGATTGGTTGTAGGTGCTGTTACAGGCTGCTCGTTCCACTGTTTGGGTGTCGTTGCATTCGTTGGCTCGGGATCCACGATTGGCGGTGCCATAGCGGCGGTGACAGTTTTTTTCACTACTGCCATATCGGGCATTTTGACCTTGCTGGTGGCATCTTTGAGCGGATTGGGCTTGGAATCAAATAATAAGTATGGTATCCCAACAGCTACAGCGGCAGCAGCAGCCCAAGGCACCACTGACAGCAAGGAAACTGATGAGCGCGAACGGCTAGGAGTCCGAGTCCGATTAAAAACTTGGCTAGTTTGCGATCCGGTCGATCCGGCTGCTGCTCTTGGTAAATTTGGGAGTCTGGATAGGGATACAGTTGTGGCATCGACATCGATCGATCCGTCGTGACCATAACCTGGAATATTCGCCTGACTGAGTGTAACTGAGCGTTCTTGCTTGGTCACTACTTCCGCTGCCGCGTGCTCATCCAAGACGGTGGAGAGGTCGAATAATTGAATTGGTGTGAGGGTAATCGTCTCCCCGGAACTGCTGTTGGCCAAGTCGCCCAAATGAAGCTGTCGATCGAGGGATCTTTCGTTGCCCGTCAGATATGGTGTAGTGGGAGACTGTCGATTTCCCGCTCTGGCAGCTAAATCCTCGACTTCACGTTGCCCAAACCCAGACTTGACCCCAGCATCCGCGCCCAGTGGCATATGTTTTTGCTTGGTCTTTTTCGATTTTTTACCGCTACTTTTGTTCCAACCACCAAATAGTTTGGAGATCCCCGAAGTAGCGGCTGAGTTCGATCGATCGTCGGTGTCACTAGATCCGATCGATTGGGCTGAGATATTGCGTAATCCAGGTAGATTGTTCATTAATCCCGATTGTGTTGGTAGATGATTGTTGTTGGGGTCTAGTCTCCGATTGTTGGCGGAGCCGCTCTGTTCTCCTGGGGGAGAGGCTGTGCCTAAGGGCAGGCTATCGCCACCGCCAACAATCGTTGCTGAAGGAATTGAGTCTGAAGTAATGTTAGTACTCAGATCTGGCAGGGGGAATTTGGCAACCAGCTCGGTGATATAACTACTGACTACTTGCTGAAGTAGGTTCAGTTGAGGAAAGTTGCCGTGCAAGGTGATGTACTCTGAGTCCCCGCAATCCGAACGATCTAACTGAAGCGTAAAATCAACGGGAGGCTGTGGCTGCGGTTGGTGTTGCCTGTCGGATACAACATCTGCCTCGGAGCCGAGCGAACCAAGCCCAGAAGGATTGCTTGTCGTTGAGACAATCAATTTACAGGTCAAAGCTGTATATGTTCGCGTTGTCAAGTGATTTGATTCCATTGTATGTCTATGTATTTACTTGTGCTGAAGAATAATCGCTTGGTTGAATCGGGATCGGGGGGATAACTGTTGCCTGAGATCGCTGTAACAATCCCTGCCAAAGCCGTTGATGTCCGTTGTTACTACCATAAAATAACAGGTCGAGCAGTAAATTTAGGGCTGCCTGTGAGAGTGACTCAAATGAATGTGTAGCCTCTGAATCCATTGCCTCATCACTCAGACGAGCTTGGTAGATGATAATAAAATTGTCGATGTATGCCGCCAAAGATGGAGATTCTAGGGGTAATCGATCGACTCGAACGAGCTGCTGCCAATCAGTCATCGTTTGACGCACCACCATTTGATACTTGCGCGCCAACCGATTGACGATCGATACTAGCAACCGTAGCTGTGCGAGATCGAGCTGTTTTGCTACTGCAAACTTGACATGAGGCCATTCCCTGCGCCAGTCTGCGAGGATCCTGTGAAGGTCGATTTCCTCGGCGATTTGACCGATCTCCTGTCGATCGATTTGAGCGAGTGCGGTGATGGCAATCATTACCAGCTCCAGATCTAGATTCATCTTGTGTAATCGGTCTGAGTCGATCGATAATTCGTTCGGCAGATCCTCCCACTTGGCAGTTGATGCAGACATCATTTAATAAAGACAAAACATATAAGCTATCGATGTCGAGCACACGGCTTGCGGAAGCAAAGTAGAAAAGCTATCTAACTAACTTATCCTCGCCGTCAGGTACTCCTTAAATGCGTAATCGTCCACTCCTAATCCAGAAGTATTTAAGATGATAAATGTTTCCAGTGGATTTGGGCTTTTCAAGCCTGGTAATCCTCAGCTATTTACCAAGGTTCGATTAACTTTTTTTACATATGATACCAACAATTGTATCATAGTCAATTATTTATCCGTAATTAGACGTAACTATTGACTCCAGCCCTGTGTACTTACAAATATAAGCTGCTTTGTTCTTCACCCATTTCCAAGCTTCTCAACCCCAGGTTTTGGTAGAATAAAAGTATCAAACTGTCCATTACCAACTAAATCGCGATCCGATCGGGCACAATGACAGGAGACAGTTGACCTTTTTCAAAATTTAGAGCAAAAAATTAACATGCGGGATAGTTGTCAGTGCTTTCAGAACGATGATGCAGATCGAGTCAAGTCGTCTAATCCGAATCGCCGTCAATTTCTCCGTCACCTAGTTGGTACCGGAGTGCTGATTACCGCTAGTACGATCGCACCCACTCTGGCTAGAGCGGAAACAAAAACCCCCAAAGCACTCGTCTTAAGTTGTATCGATTACCGCATTCTTGAAGCAGAACGCTATTTTCTCTCACTCCAAAGTCTCGGCGGACAATATGATTTCGTGGCTCTAGCCGGAGCCTCCCTCGCCCTGAGCGGGATGCCGCACCAGTACGATGCCGACGCATTTTGGGATCAGTTAGATATCTCCTATCGCTTACACAGTATCAAAAAAGTGATTATTCTCGACCATGAAGACTGTTCTGTCTATGAATACAAGATCGAACCCAATCTTGCCGCCAATCCCACACTGGAACTCACCACCCACACCGAATACCTCAGCCGAGCCTACTGGGCAATCCGCGACAGGTATCCCGATCTCAACATTGAACTCTATTTCGTCAAGTTGAATACAGAAGTGAAGTTGATTTCGCCGTTGGCAAAGGTGGTTTAGGGGTTAGGCTTTAGACTTTGGACTTTGGGCTTTAGGGGTTAGGCTTTAGGGGTTAGGAAAGAGAGAACGCAAGCGTTCTGCACATCTAGGCTTCACTCTAAATGCTCCATCCATAGAGCCTAAAGCCTAGATCCTTTTCCAAAGCTTTCCCTAAAGCCTAAAGCCCAAAGCCTAAAGCCTAAATAGTGATATCCGCAAACCCAAATGTTAATTCCGCGATTAAATATGGCAATAATAAAACTGAAGCTACACTAAAAGATATCTTACGTCTGGGATCGCAGATTGCTCAACGGACAAAATAGTCAGTATCAGGTGCAGGTCTAAGGATATAAACAAAATATATGCATAACAGTTCCCACATCAAGTCGAAGCGATTTTCTAAGTCATTGTGGCGATTAGCGGCTGGCTTGCTGGTCGCTCAGGGAGTTGTCTGGAGTAGTCCGGTGTTGGCAAAACCCAACGATCCCAACGCACTCACCTATGGAGAACTATTTAAAGAAGTAGATCGGGGTACCGTCTCGAAAGTAGAACTCGATCCAGCTACCAAAGTTGCCAAAGTCACCCTCTCAGGTGGTACGCCTGAGAACAGAATTCGCAGCAAAGAAGTATTGTTACTAGAAGACAACTCAGAGCTGTTTAACAAGCTCAATACTAAGGGCGTAGAAATTAGCGTGCAGCGATCTGCTGACAAAAACGCGATTTTTGGACTACTCGGCAATGTTCTCTTATTAGTATTCGTAATTACCGTACTGTCTGCCATTATCCGTCGATCGGGTGCTGGTGGCGGTCAAGCGATGAGTTTTGGCAAATCCCGCGCGCGCTTTCAGATGCAGGCGAAAACGGGTGTGATGTTTGATGATGTCGCCGGAATTGAAGAAGCCAAGGAAGAACTCCAAGAAATCGTCACTTTCTTACAGCAGCCAGAACGGTTTACCTCTGTCGGTGCCAAGATTCCGAAGGGTGTACTCCTAGTCGGTTCCCCAGGAACTGGTAAAACCCTGATGGCAAAAGCCATTGCTGGTGAAGCAGGCGTACCATTCTTTAGCATCTCCGGTTCGGAGTTTGTCGAAATGTTCGTCGGTGTGGGTGCTTCCCGCGTCCGCGATTTGTTCAAAAAAGCAAAGGAGAATGCCCCTTGCCTAGTCTTCATCGATGAAATCGACGCAGTTGGTCGTCAGCGGGGCGTAGGCATCGGTGGTGGTAACGATGAGCGCGAACAAACGCTCAACCAATTGCTGACCGAGATGGACGGATTTGAGGGCAATAATGGTGTCATCGTCATCGCTGCTACCAACCGCGCTGATGTCCTCGATGCCGCACTACTCCGCCCAGGACGATTCGATCGACAAGTTAAAGTAGAGTTACCTGACTGTAAAGGTCGTTTGGCAATTCTCAATGTCCATATTCGCGACAAGAAAGTCGATCCGTCTGTCTCTCTAGATCTCATCGCCCGCCGGACAACTGGCTTCAGCGGTGCAGACTTAGCCAACCTCCTAAATGAAGCGGCAATCTTCACCGCTCGCCGCCATAAAACAGCGATGACGATGGCAGAAATCAACGATGCGATCGATCGTGTCGTGATGGGCATGGAAGGTCGCTTCATCCCCGATGGTAAAGCGCGCCGTCTAGTTGCCTACCACGAAATCGGTCACGCCCTAGTCGGAGCAATCATGGGCTGTAACCCGCTTCAGAAGGTGACAATCCTCCCTCGTGGTGGCTCCAAAGGCGCAGCTTGGTACCTACCCAATGAAGAAGAAGGTCTAACCTCTCGCTCTGAATTCCTCGCCGATATCGCCATGACAATGGGCGGACGTGCCGCCGAAGAAGTAATCTTTGGCGACTCCGAGGTAACTTGGGGTGCTAGTTCGGATATCGAATCAGTCACCAATACTGCCCGCAATATGGTGACTCAGTACGGCATGTCCAGCCTGGGCAAGCTCTCCCTCGGCTCGAATGGTGACTATTCCGAAGAAGTCGCTGCGAAGATCGATCGAGAAATTCGCGCACTGATCCAATCTGGACATCGCAAAGCAGTCGAAATCATCGATAGCAATCGCGAGTTAGTTAATCTCCTTACCGATCTATTGCTTGACAAAGAAACGATCGAAGGTGAGGAATTTCGCCAGATTATCGATCGAGAAACTGGTCGGAAGGAAACACTTCAACCGATTCGGATTCGCTCTGGATCTTAATTAGGTCGATTAAGCCAAAAGCCCGACTTCTTTTAAAGAAGTCGGGCTTTTAATAGCAGTTAAAACTAATCTGATTTTTCAGCATTGCCAGATTGAAATATTTGACCAATCACATCATCGATCGGTGGATCGGTGATACTGAGATCGACGACTTCTAATTCTCCCAGCAGTTGAGAGACAGTTTTGGTCAGTATTTCTTGTGGCACCAGAAAACTAGTGGATGCACCATCAACTTCTTTGACTTGAGCATACTGTTCTAATCGATCGAGCGCGTAAACATGAGCAAATTCTACGTTCACTTCCCGACATGGTGAAAATCTTTCAATCAAGCCATTGAGGCTACCATCGTAGATTAATTGCCCTTGATGGATGACCAATACTCGATCGCACAGTGCCGTAATATCAGTCATATAGTGACTAGTCAGCAAAATCGTCGCCTTATATCGCTGATTATATTCTCGCAAAAATTGCCGCACTGCCACCTGAGCATTGACATCCAAGCCCAATGTCGGCTCATCGAGAAATAATACTTGTGGCTCGTGAATTAATGCCGCCAGCAATTCAGCTTTCATCCGTTCGCCGAGGGATAACTTCCGTACGGGCTGGGTGAGTTTGCCCTGTAGAGTCAGCATTTCAGACAGTTCATGGATGCGTAGCTCGGCAGTTCGATCGCTCAAACCATATACAGCCGCATTCATCTTGAGTGAGTCTAGCGCGGGTAGATCCCAGATTAACTGCTGCTTTTGCCCCATCACTAGGGTGATTTGTTTGAGGAAAGTAGTGTCGCGCTTGAAGGGGATGTGCCCAGCCACATTTACCGAGCCAGTGGATGGATGGATCAGACCACTAAGCATCTTCAGAGTGGTGGTTTTACCCGCCCCATTTGCTCCCAAAAAGCCGACAACCTCTCCAGCCTCAATTTGGAAGGAAACATCCTTTACAGCGTCGATTTGCCTGTACTTGCGGTGGAAGAAATGATCGATCGCCCCTTTCAATCCAGGTTCTTTGATCGCCACTGGATATACTTTACTCAATCGATCGACAGTGATACTGGACATGCAGAATAGTTGGGAGGGGACTTGTGGGTAGCGGAGATCTTACCCACCCCGCCCTACGGGCACCCCTCCGTGGAGGGGATTTTAGCCCTAGTGTATGTGTGAGAATCTTCTAATTAGTCGATCGCAATCGTAGTTGGCGCAGTTGCTTTTCCAGGTCGATTGCTATTCATGTCTGGCTTGTGGGGTTTGCGGAAGTCAGCGTATAACTTATCGCGCCAGGTGAAAAATAGATCGTAGTCGGGATTGTCAGCGAAACCAGGTACGCCTTTACCTTTGAGGTTGTCGGCGATATTGAGGTAAGGGCCAGCGGGAATCTTGAGCAAGAGGCTCAATCCGGCTACCGTCAAGTCTGCCAGAGTAGGGGTATCACCCGTGAGATAAGCACAAGAATTTTGGGTTAGTAGTAGGCAGATTGATTCGAGGCTGCGGTGCATCTCAGCTTTGGCGGCTCTAACAGCATCTGGCGTTAGACCTAATCCTAAGCCTAGTACATCGATCGCTTCTCTGGGAATCGAGCTAACCAAATTTCTGAGGATATCCGGTGTACCAACAGGTAAAATAGAAGTACGCAGGTTGCTACTCTTAAGGCTTTCTAAGAGGATCGTCCGTCCGCCAATGCCGATCGAGTTATCCGCCCATTGTTCGAGCAGCAAGCAGGTGGCTTTTTGTTGAGGATTGGTCGGGATAATTGGCCGATCTGGATAAGTTTTGTCTAAATAAAGCGCGATCGCGGTAGAGTCAGCAATAACTGTATTACCGTCTTTGAGTACGGGTACCTGTTTTTGACCCGATAGCCGAAATAACTCCAGTTGACCCATCCCAGGTACAACTTCGATTTTGCGGTATGCTAACCCTTTGTAGTCTAGAATCAATCGCACTTTTTCCGAAAAATGGGACAATTCAAATTGATATAGTTCCAGCATGTCTTTTGCTTTTCCGATCGTAATTGACAACAGCACTACTTTCTATCCTAAAACATCCTTAGTGAAATGCATGTCCATAAGACTACGGTTTTCACGCCGATCTGATTTTAATGTCTAAGCTCACTCCACCCGATCTCGTCGAATCTTCAACCTGGCAATACTGGATTGCCAGAGTGGTGCCGATGCTGTACGTTACAACGTTTACTCTGTTGCTACCGACAATCCTAACTAAATTTTTTGGGGGATCTGAAGTAAGTGCGATCGAGGAGCAGCGATTGCAGCAACATCTACGATCGATCTCGATCGAGATTCTGGCACACGGTGAAACGATCGGTGCGGGGGTACTGATTGCCAAACAACAGCGTGTCTATACTGTGATTACCAACGCCCATGTAATCCAATCTGCTAGTGCCCCATTCCAACTTCAGACCCCCGATGGACAGATCTACGCCGCCGCTTTAGTTACTCCGCCCATCGGTCAAAACCGCGATCTGAGTATGCTGCGGTTTCAAAGTCTCGATCGAACTTACATCACCGCTAAATTAGCCACAGCTAGCCCTAAATCGGGCGATCGAGTCTGGTCGGCTGGATTTTCACTCAAAGGGACCGATCGGACCATTGAGGACACTCCTCGCCCAACCTCACAGCCAAGTATTGCCAGTGGTCAAATCGTCCAAATCTTACCGATGCCGATCGCTGGTGGCTATAATATTGGCTCAGATCTACCGATCGAGCATGGGACTAGCGGCGGTGCGTTAATCGATCGATCGGGTAAATTAGTTGGTATCAATGGCGTTCAAGTCAAGTCCCTGTGGAATAATCCAGAAATCCTCGAAGATGGTTCCAAAGTCGGCGATGTCCTTCACCACCAAATTAGAAATTCTCACTGGGCAATTCCCAGTAATTTTATTAGAGAGTTTGCACGGCTTTGATATTAGGCTTTAGGATTCAGTGAATCGTTCGGCAAAATCAAAACCCGATCGAAACTAATCTCGATCGGGTCTTAAAATATTATGGAGCTGGGCAGAGTCGAACTGCCGTCCGCCCTGGGTATTAACTTTCCGCTCATTCACAGGTATAGTCTATCTAATCCTCAAGACGGGAGTGACCAATTGTCCCAGGTCGCAGGATGCTCTGATGAATCTTAGTTATTTAGCCCACCAGAGAAAACTAAATAAAGCATCCGTTGAGGGTTATCTATAGTATTTAACGGAGTCATACTATAAATGCTCGACCTTAGAAATTAATCTTAAGAGTTTTTTTAAGCGGCTACTGGAGCTGCTTTACGAGCGAAAGGTACAATGTTGTTTGCATCTAAATTTATTTGAGCCGATATTTACGAGAGTGGACTCCCTCTCGACCTGAATCACAGTGCAGCTTTCGCCAACACGTCGAAACCTTTACAGCCCCGAATATTTCTATTATATAGTGTTTTTCAGGAATTGTCAGGGGTACGGGGGCATGGGGGCGTGGGGGCGTGGGGGCGTGGGGGAGTGGGAGTACGGGAGTACGGGAGATAGCGCAGCAAGTGTCTTCACTCTCCCAAGCACAGCACCCACGCCCCCGTACTCCCACTCCCCACACCCCCCACACTCCATGAAACTCCTCTGTATCAGCAACGGACACGGTGAAGATGCGATCGCATTACCCGTCCTCCAAGAATTGCGAAAACTAGCTCCATCTATTGAAATAGTTACCTTGCCGATCGTGGGTGTGGGAAAAGCTTATAGTAATAATGGTTTCTCGATCGCGGGGCAGGTTCAGACGCTGCCATCGGGAGGATTTAATCAGGATAGTCGCCAATTGGTGCGAGATTTGCAGGGAGGATTGGCGGGATTGACGATCGAGCAAATTCGGACGGTGCGGGAGTGGGGCAAATCTGGGGGAAAGATTCTGGCGGTGGGCGATATTATGCCGCTACTATTTGGGTGGTTGAGTGGGGCTGATTATGCTTTTATCGGGACGGCAAAATCGGAGTATTATATTCGGGATAGTCAGGGTCAGATTTTAGCTTCCCAGCGAGATTCGATCGAAGTAAAGACCGGATCTTATTATTTTCCGTGGGAACGCTGGTTATTGAGTAGAAATAGGTGCAAGGCAGTATTTCCACGAGATAAATTAACGGCTGAAAATCTCCGACAATATCAGATTCCAGCTTTCGATCTGGGTAATCCAATGACGGATGGTGTTGCTCTAGATCCGCAAATACCGATTTTTTATCGACCTCAATCGGTACAGAGCGAACTAGCTCGTCCGTTAATTGTCACGTTACTACCAGGGTCACGTCCACCAGAAGCGTATGCAAATTGGACACAAATAATTATCGCTGTAAATAGTCTGATTCCAGTCTTTTCTAAGCAGGAAATTATCTGTTTAGCGGCAATTACCCCCACGTTAGATTTAGCGATCTTACAGAGCAATTTGGATGAATTAGGTTGGGTACGAGTGGTCGATCCTGACACCAATCTTACTGATATTATTCCCGATCCGAGTGCGACTTATTATCGACGAGATCGGGCGACGATCGTCATTAGTACTCAAGCTTATCGGCAGTGTATGCAGCAAGGAGACTGTGCGATCGCAATGGCAGGGACAGCTACAGAACAATTTATCAGTCTGGGTAAGCCTGCCTTTATTATTCCAGGTGCTGGCCCACAGTTTACGCCAGATTTTGCCGAAGCGCAGACGCGGCTATTGGGTGAGTCGGTAATTTTGGTGGCTCAGGCACAGGATGTGGGGGTGGAGATGCAGCGATTATTGGGACAGCCGGATAAGCTACAATCGATCGCACGGAATGGACTATTACGTATGGGTACACCTGGTGCCGCGAAACGAATTGCAGCCTGTTTAGTCGAGAGAATCGATTAATTAGTTAAAATGGCTAGAGCTAGGAAAAATGAGTGAAAAAATTATCGGAAATTCAGAGGCTGTTACAGACTGGAGAATTTGAATTTACCCGTCATGCTTTCAAGAGAGCTATTGAGCGAAATATTAGTGAATTAGAAATTATTCAGGCGGGTGCGAATGTCATTATTATCGAAGATTATCCAGATGATAAATATTCCCCTAGCTGCTTGCTGTTGGGATTGACAATTTCAGGTAGAGTATTGCATCTTCAGGTGTCACGGACGGATGCAGATCTATTGAAGATTATTACTATTTACGAACCAAATAATAACGAGTGGATCGATTATAGAACTAGGAGATAATAATGTTTAGATGTCATCTTTGCAATTCCATGAAATCACACACAGAAAATATTAGCGAGGTGTTTCAGATTAATGGTAAGTTTCATCTTGTCGAAAATATTCCGAGCACGATCTGTGATAAATGTGGTGAGACGACTCTGAGTCGAACGACGACAGAACATATCAGATCTATGCTGCATGGTAGTTCTCAGCCGATTGAAACAATTTCAATGGACGTTTATGCTTACTAGGTTGTGCGAACAAACCACAAGCTGATAGCGTCTAGTAAGTATTATTTAGCGATCGAGTGGCTCCTTTGAAACAGCGTTCTACCTATTGGCAGCTTCTTCCTTATATTCGTCCTCACCAGTTGACAATTTTGGGGGCTTTATTGTGGATTGTCATCTTTACTGCTTTTTGGCCAATTCAGGCTTGGTTAGCTGGACAAATTAGTAAATATGTCGGTACCAATGTTGAAATGTTGACTAAATTTGCCTTAGCTGGTGGATTGGTATACGTTTTACAAGGGATTGCTCAATATTCGCAAAATACCTTGATGGCAAAGGCTGCTTTTGGGATTACGCTGGGCTTACGACAGCGTACTTATGGACACTTGTTACGATTAAGCAGCGATCGATTATCACAGATGCAGTTAGGTGATTTATCTTATCGACTAACGGAAGATATCGATCGAATTGGCGAGACGATTAATAAAGTTTTTTATCAATTTATTCCATCAGTCTTACAATTAGTTGTGGCGTTGGGATATATGATTATCCTAAATTGGCAACTGACTTTAGCCGTATTGATTATTGCGCCAGTAATTGCGGTGCTAGTCGGCTGGTTTGGCGAAAAATTGCAACGACAATCGCTCAAGAGTCAGAATCGAATTGCCGATTTGTCTTCACTAGTTACTGAAGACTTAGCTAGTATTAAGCTGATTCAATCTTTTGCGGCTGAAGATTATGTCTTGAAAAAATTTGAGCAGGAGTCGGAGTTCAATCGTCAGGCAAAATATTTAACAGAGCAAATCAAAGCTTTTCAGTATCCAGTATTGAGTTTCTTACAAGTAATCGCTATTTTATTTGTATTTGTCTTGGCTGGGTTACAAATTTCAGTTGGAAATTTAACAGTCTCTCAGTTTGTAATTTATCTGACCAATATTGTGTTGATTATTAGTCCAATCGCAATTGTGACTAGCAATTATAATGAACTGAAACAGGCGGAATCCTCAGTCGATCGAGTATTTGAACTGCTCAGTATTCCTCAGACAATTATCGATCGACCCGATGCGATCGAGTTATCTCGCATTACTGGTAAAATTGATTACCGTCAGGTCAGCTTTGGTTATACTTCTGACAAGCAAATCCTAAAATCATTCGACTTAAATGTTCAGCCTGGTGAAACTATTGCGCTGGTTGGTACCTCTGGTGCTGGTAAAAGTACAATTCTAAGTTTATTGAATCGATTCTATGATGTGTCTTCTGGGAGCATCTCGATCGATGATATGGATATCCGCGATGTCACATTAAAAAGTCTGCGCCGTCAAATCGGGATCGTGCCGCAAGATACTGTATTGATATCTGGCACCATCGCTCAAAATATCGCTTTTGGACAAACAGAGTTTGATATTAGGGCAGTAGAAGAAGCTGCAAAAATTGCCAATGCACATCAATTTATTTCTCAACTTTCTCAAGGATACTATACCTATGTCGGTGAGAAAGGGACGACATTATCTGGTGGTCAAAAACAACGGATTGCGATCGCTAGAGCGGTATTATTCAATCCCCGCATCTTGATTCTTGACGAAGCAACTTCGGCTCTAGATTCTGAATCAGAGAGCCTGGTGCAGGAAGCACTAGAACGAATCATGGCAGACAGAACCGTGTTTATTATCGCTCACCGTCTAGCCACAGTCCGCAAAGCCGATCGAATCCTAGTGATTGAAAATGGCGAAATTGTCGAAGCGGGAACTCATCCCGAACTGATCGAAAAAACTGGACGGTATGCTCAGTTTTATGCCCGACAATTCAGCCAGTAGAATTATGATTGCGGGTCGGTTTTTAAAAATAAATCGCTGAAAACCCGCGCCATTGCGTCGCCGCCACCAGGATTACCAATTCGCTCCAGTCCATTCGATCGACATTGGGCGAGGTATTCGTCATCTCCTAACGTGCGCTGAATCGCTTGTGCGGCTTGGGTAATGGTTTCAGTCGTAGCTGCTTTAGTCCCGATCGTTTGGACAGAAGATCCCAGCAAGCGCATTTGCGCCTCAGCAAAAACATAGGTAAACTGTGGCCCAGCACTGGGAATTTGAATAATCGGTTTGCCCAAACCAACTGCTTGCTCGATCGCAGTGCCAGCCATTCCCGCAACTAGATCGCACTGCTGTAAAATATCTGCAAAGGCATCGTAAATACACCGTACCCGAATCTGATGTTTGGGATGAGTCAAATCACCTGTGGCATGATACTCCCACCCTCTTTGCTCTGCTAACTGCTGGAGGAGAACTGTTCCCGCATCATCTGATAAACACAAATTCGGGGTAACAGCAGCGCAGAACTGAATCCCATCAGGAAATAATGGAGTTGTCGCGATCGCTAAATCTAGAAGTAACTGTAAATTGGTACCAGCTTCGGGTAATCTACTTCCTGGTAATAATGCAACGAGAGGAATATTTGGTAATAACTGTAAATCCTTTCCAGTTAATTCCAACGCATCCATCGCCGGAAAACCAACAAAGATCGCTTTATCATAACCCAACCCGTTTAACATCTGAGCCGTATATCGATCGCGTGTGAAAATCTGCCGACAGCGATCGGATTTTAGCAACCAGTCGGTTAGTAGTGGAAATTTCATCCGATCCTCATAATATGCCGAACTCGATACCATAAATGAAATATATGGTTTACCAGTAAGATAAGCACCCAATAACACCACTACATCTCCAACAGCTAAAATTGCAGTGCAATGCCGACCATATTTACGAATAGCTTGAACCTGCCGCCAGAGTAAAGTGAGCAAACCAGATTTAACATCATCAACTAACTTCAATCGATCGCTATAAACAAATCCACCCGATGGCAAAGCTTCCGTCGGACCAATAATATTTACATCCAAATTGCGATAAGCATTGCCATATCCCACGATCGGCATCGCCCCAATTTCAACATCTGGTTGTTGTTGGCGCAATGCTTTTAAAATTTGGATAGCATTAAGATCTTCACCATGTCCATTACTCAGGAATAAAACTTTTCTGGTTCGTTTGTTTGAGTCTGAACTGTTCATTCTTTTAATCACAGAGGCACAGAGAGCTAGAATATCCTAGGGGCAGGTTTATGCTAGAGATTAAATACCTGACAACCATTCGTAAACGAACATGCCCTAACCACACTAGCAAAGATTGCATGGTTTAATTCAGGAGTCTAGTATATAAATCTTCTGTTTTAAATAACATTCGATCGAGTGCAAAGTACTCCTCATATCTCTTACGTCCATTTCTCGCAAATTCATCAACTAACTCAGGCCGATCGAGTAAATATTGCAACTTTTCAGCCAAACTATCCACATCTTGGGGCGGGATGATAAATCCAGTCTGACCATCGGCTACTTGTTCGACAATACCACCGATACTAGTCCCAATCACAGCTTTTTGTTGAGCCATTGCTTCCGCACATGCGAGGCTGCAAGCTTCTTGCAATGATGGCAAAACAAAGAAATTAAACAAGCTCATTAGTTCGGGGAGATTATTCACATAACCAGCAAAAATTGTTTGCTTGGCAATACCTAAATCTTCAGCTTGTTGCTTGAGTTGTTGTTCCAACTCTCCCACACCAGCAATCACTAACCGCAAATTTGATTTATCATTTGCTACTCGTGCAAATGCTTGTAATAAGTAAGTTAATCCTTTTGCTTCAGATAATCTGGCAGCCGTACCGATAATAGTTTGGTTACTAGGATTTAGACCGAATTTTTGAGCTAAAGAATCTACGATCGATCGATCCAATATCGGTGTCGGGACACCATTATAAATCATCTCCAGTTTAGCCGGATTCATCCCAAACTTGACCAAGATATCGTACTCAGTCTGACAGACACAAATCACTCTTGTTGCCCACAGATTGGCAAAGATGCAAGCTAATCGATAACTAATATCAGCACTGGCTCCATGATAGCCATGCACCGTAAATACGATCGGTAGTTTAGGAAATAACAGCCGCAGTGGAATCATCAATTCATGAGCACCATGAACGTGAATCAGATCGATTCTCTTACAGAGAGGCTCCGCCAACGATTGACGTTGATTTGCTGCTTTAATTCCAGCAACTAATTCTCGTAATCCTCGAAAGAAATTTCGATCCCACGAGGTAAATTCAGTGTAATTTAGCTGCTTATCTAAAAACAGTGGTAGTGTTTTACCTGTTGGTGCCAGTAGTGAAACTTGATACCGCTGCTGAAATTCTTCAATCAAGCTTAATGCCTGTTTCTCGGTACCACCCTGTTCTAAATAAGGCAAAACATAAACCAAGTGTTTGTTATTTCCCATAATCATGTAAGGTGGGCATTGCCCACCAACTAGGGTTTTAATGATTGCAGCACGCCCAAGCTAGTCTGAATCGGGACAATATTTAGTGTGTCAGGAGTCGCACAAAACTTGAGATCGTCAAAGCATTCTAACTTAACCAATCTTTGACCGTGGCTAGCTAGGTAAAATAAATCTAGTAGATTATCCTGCCACTGCCGATATAATGCGATCGAAGCTACCAATTCATCATTACCAGCCACGTCCGATAACTTTACACCCAACTTAGTAATGATACTATCGGCGATCGCTCCTGCACACACAGTATCCTCTAGAGAGTAATCACCCTCCCAGCCCGATCCTACCATCCAGACTGTCTCCGGCTGCTGAGAGACAACGTAATCCACGATCGCATGACGATTGACTAAAGCAGCGGCGAGGACGATTTTCGCGCCTTGGATCCGCTCTAATGTTCGAGTACCATTCGTGGTGCTGATAAATAACCGCTTACCTTTTACTACTGCTGGCGTACAGTCCAGCGGTGAATTCCCCAAGTCACAACCAGCTACCTTCGCCCCACCCCGTTCGCCACCACGCAACCGCAACTCTGCTGGCCATTTTTCACTCACTTGCATGAGGACATCCATGTTGCTAAAAGCTTGGATTGCTTCAGCTCCAGAGTTTAATGCTGCCGAGATTGTAGTGGTAGCTCGTAGTACGTCGATCGCGATCGCGCATACTGGCAATTCGCCTGATGGTGTGCGTTCGGGAGTATGGTAGGTATATAATTTCACAGTTTAAAATCGAAGTAGTTTTGCGCGTAGATTCTTTTGCTGGCCCAATTTAATCTTAATCCCACTCGTACCCCAAAAATTTTTATCCCTTAAATGTTATGGCTTACAATAATTTCACACTTGAATCAGTTAAGAGTCAATTCGGTCTGAAGTTAATCGACAATCATTTTTGTGAGTTTTTGCCAGTTGCTGAACCCCAATTAGAATTTCTAACTATTTTTGATGAATCGTTTATGTTAGGAAAGGCAGCTAGAACGGAAAAAGCTAAATCAGAACTGTTAGTTAGTCCGATTTTAGTTCAAGCTAGAAGATTAGCGAGTCAAAAAGTCCAGCTATTTTCTGGAGAAGAGTTTGACGTAGATCGAGAACGCGGTTTAAATGGATTTTGTGATTTCTTATTTAGTAAATCTGAAAATCCATTTACTATCGATGCTCCGGTGTTGATGCTGGTCGAAGCTAAATGAGGAGAGATCGAGACTGGATTGGGTCAATGTGTGGCTGAAATGTTAGCAGCACAGCTTTACAATCAAAATCAAGACCAAACTATTTCAACTATTTATGGCTGTGTGACTAGTGGTACACTCTGGCAATTTCTTAAACTAGAAGATAAAAATGTAACTATAGATTCTACTAGCTATTTAGTTACTCCAGTACAAAAAATTCTTGGTATTCTTAAATCGATATTGAGTGAGAATCAAACAGCAAACCCTCAAGATTTAGGGTAGGGTAATGTCTTGTCGGTGTCTTGACGCACACAAACGGGAGGTTTCCTCTCGTTTGATGTATCGCTTTTTTATTCGGAGGTTCCCTCCGAATAAAACCGCCGCTTCATGAATTACCCCTACCCTAGATCTTGAGAGTTAAAGCATGTGTCTAATATTCCAATACTGAAGAATCGACTTCTCGACTCCACGCCTGAATTCCACCCTTAACATTTGTACCCTCAATTCCCGCTGCTTGAAGAATTGCTAGGGCTTTCGCCGATCGACCACCCATCTTACAATGAGCGATGAGGCGATGACCATTGAGCGCAGCCTTGACTTGCTCGATCCCCTTGCCATTTTCGATATCTGGTAACGGAATCAAAATCGCGCCAGGAATTTTGGCAATCTCATACTCATTCGGATTGCGGACATCAATCAAGACGAAATCATCAGCATCACTGTCAATTAGTTGCTTGAGTTCGGTCACAGTCATTTCTGTTAGCATACTTTGTTGCTCCGCTTCAGCCGCTTGTGCTTGAGGAATTCCACAAAACATTTCATAATCGATCAATTTCTCAATCACCGGACGGACGGGATTGGGACGCAGCTTCAACTCGCGGAACTTCATTTCTAGGGCATTGTACAACACCAATCGACCGCTGAGAGTCGTGCCCTGACCGAGGATGATCTTGACCGTTTCCGTCGCCTGGATCACGCCGATAATGCCTGGGAGGATGCCCAAAACACCACCTTCGGCACAAGAAGGTACCATGCCTGGTGGTGGTGGCTCTGGATAGAGATCTCGATAGTTTGGCCCACCTTGATAGTTGAAGACTGTCGCTTGTCCTTCAAACCGGAAGATCGACCCATACACGTTGGGTTTATCTAATAAGACACAGGCATCATTGACCAAATAACGAGTGGGGAAGTTATCTGTACCATCAACGACAATATCGTAAGGGCGAATAATGTCTAGCGCATTCGCCGAACTCAAGGCTGTCTCGTAGAGATCTACCTGACAGTAAGGATTGATTTCATGAATTCGGTTCTTCGCCGATTCGATTTTGGGCTTACCCACCCAGGAAGTACCATGAATCACCTGACGCTGAAGATTGGAGTGGTCAACCACATCAAAATCCACGATGCCGAGCCGACCAACGCCAGCAGCAGCAAGATAGAGTAACAATGGCGAACCGAGTCCACCCGTGCCGACACAGAGGACACTGGCGGCTTTGAGGCGTTTTTGACCTTCAAGGCCGACTTCAGGGAGAATCAGATGCCGCGAATAGCGGGCATATTCCTCTGGTAATAACTGGATTTCGTCCAGATTCGGATTGAGCATAGCTAGTCTAATTAAAGCTGATGATTGGTGATTTCAACAGCGATCGCTAAGAGGTTTGGTATCTAGAAACTAACTAGCACTCTGACCGTCGCCGTTAGCAAAGCGTTGGCTCTGCCAAGGTGGTCTACAGGCACAAATATTTAGATTTGAACACTGTTTACCAAACTGATAGATCTTATTCTACCTCGTTTGTGGAGCATATTTACAGCTAGATCGATCTGGTCAAAGTCTTCAGTAGACATTAAAATGAAGATCGGATGTGCAGTAAAAATGCCACTTAAACATGCTGACGCTCATAGACCGAATTAACCAAAAGCTTCCCCACGTTTCTGAATCACGACTTCAGCAAATTTGGGATTTAATTGACTCAGCGGAGCCAAATCTAGCTGGTGCTGAAAATATCGACCTGAACTCACTACGGAAACTTC
The DNA here is from genome assembly GCA_025351825.1 of Chamaesiphon sp. 341R_metabat_111. Taxonomy (GTDB): domain Bacteria; phylum Cyanobacteriota; class Cyanobacteriia; order Cyanobacteriales; family Chamaesiphonaceae; genus Chamaesiphon. Next base: position 32,663 of record JANXVE010000038.1, read on the forward strand.
CGCCTCAAGAACGCGATCGAATTGTCACTAGACAAGCTCAAAGCATCGCACACCTATTCCAGTCTGGATCGGAATTATTAGAATGGTCTGACGAATACGTCGAAGATGACAATTGGAATGAGTAATTTTATTTTAGAGCCTCAACGGGGCGAGATCTGGTGGGTCAAATTTAATCCGACTAGAGGTGATGAAATCGCCAAGACCCGACCTGCAATAGTTGTCAGTATCAATAGTCTTAGTGATGGTGGACTCAAAGTAAAGTTAGTCATCCCAATTACCGCATGGAGAAATGACTTTGCGAATATTCCTTGGCTTGTACCAATCGAGTCGTCAGAATTAAATGGATTGCAGAAGTTATCAACAGCTAATCCTTTGCAGACGAGAGCTGTATCGATCTATCAAGATCGCTTCGGGGCTAAAATAGGTACTTTAGAAAATGAGGTTTTAGAGCAAGTTGTGTTGGCTCTAGCGTTGGTAACTGGTGTGAGCTAAGTAATTAACTAAAATAGGGATACACCCGAAGGCATATCCCTATGTTGCGATCGATCGAAAATCAATATTACGCTGCGACTGGTACTGGATAAACGCTAATTTTCTTGCCGTTTTTGCCTCTGCGCTCAAAGGTGACAACGCCATCAACTAAAGCGTAGATGGTGTAATCTTTGCCCAAACCGACGTTGTTACCAACATGGAATGAGGATCCACGTTGACGAACGATGATATTACCAGCGCGGACTACTTCGCCACCGTATTTTTTGACACCCAATCTCTGGGCGTTTGAATCTCTGCCGTTTCTAGTACTACCTGTACCCTTCTTAGAAGCCATAATTTACCTCGGATTACTAAAATTATTTGTTACTCCCCTCCTGGGAGCGTTGCGCGCTTGTCGGGTTTCCCGACAGTTTAGCGCAACAAGACAGGGGTAGGGGTGGGTTCCGGCTATGCAGCAACTGCAACAGCTTCAGCGGTGGCGATCGCAGCACCATTGACACTGATAGAATCAATCATCAAGCGAGTTACTTCTTGACGGTGCCCACGTTTTTTGCGGGTTTTCTTTTTAGGCTGCATCTTGTAGACGATGATCTTGCGGGCACGGTAGTGACGCATGATTGTGCCTTCGACGGTTACACCAGCGACTAGTGGTTGACCGATTTGGATGCTGCCGTTGTTTTCGAGTAAGAATACTTTATCGATCGAGACGGTGCTATCTGCCTCACCAGGTAACAATTCGATATCATAGAACCGACCTGGCTCGACTCGCATCTGCTTGCCACCAGTCTCAATAATTGCGTAAGTCATAAATTTAATGATGTGAAATGCCGTAAGGGTAGTCGGGTTGCGAGTGCAACAGACATTTGTGATGCTCAAGCTTGAGCATGACCCGATCCGAGCGTAGTTATAGACAGCTACCTATTATGACAGGTCAAGACCTATAGAGTCAAATAATTTAATATCGATCGGCCTGCATTTGAGCAGTATCAGACAACTGAGGGATTTCGGTATACTTGCCCAGTGCTGACATCACAATGCCATAGCCAGCCATCGCCAATGTGCCAAAGAAAACGGTATTCATCAACACTTGAGTCAGGGCTTCGATTCCAGGTATTTTTAGGAATACATATTGCAGCAGCAATTGGCACAGTGAAATCAATATTCCAATCAAAATCGCCTGGATCACATTGAATCGGATAAATCGACTAATCCGAGGATTGATTGCTACACCAATGTATAGCCCCAAAAATAAAATGAATCCACCAAAGCCATTGTTAAT
>JANXVE010000039.1 GCA_025351825.1 Chamaesiphon sp. 341R_metabat_111
GAAAATTCCGAATTTATTAACCCAGTTAAGTCGCAAGTGCTGCGGTGGCGCAGTTGATTTCACTCACAGATCGCAGTTAGGACTGTGGATGGAGTAAGCTCCTCACTCGTTAATCACGATGATCTGGAGCGGAGATCGAACTCGAACCAGTGAGCATATCCTCTAGTTCCATCCGCTGTTCCATTTGACGCAGGAAATAGCCTGTCATCATGGCTGAACCCAGTAGATTAGCCAGGTTATCACGATCGGTTGTCACTTGGACACTAAAACCTTCACTTGGTAACATCCCTAGTAAACCTTGGATGTTGTGAGTAATAATATCTTTGACTTGGGGAGTAGTAGCCTTAGCGATTTGGGCTAAGACTTCTGGGGATTGATGTTGAAGATACTTCAGCAATTGGTTGACCTGAGCGTCTTCAGATTTGCGTTCCAGAAAATCAGGGTTAAATGCCATTATGACTTAATTTTAGATGGAGCGAGGTTGTGTTTGGTCTTTCAATTAATTGCAGCGATAAGACTATGATACTGTATTCTCGATCGAATCGTCTTTAGGCAAATCGCTGCTATTATTGTGCCCTCAGAACGGTTATCCACATTCACTGAGTTGAGAATTAGGGCTAAAGGTAACGTGAGTAGGAGCCTAATTATCAGCGGCTAGCTCTACTTCAGTAGTGAGATCCACCTGTGGCTCGGCACTAGTTGGTATGCCATCGTCATTAATCGATGCAGCAAGTGGTAACGCTAATTGTTGAATCACCAAATCATTAATCTCATAGGTACGATTAAATTTATCAGTCACTTGTAAGAGTGAAGAGCGATTCCCAGGCTGGCGGCGTTTGCGGACAAATCCGACTTCGACTAACTCTTGAACGTGTTGATATGCACCGCTCCCCCGCAATTCTACCAGATCGGTTTGGGAAATCGAGCCTTTGATTGCAATCGCTGCCAATGTTCGCAGCGCACCCGTCCCGATCTCGGCGGGAATCATCTTGTCGATCAGAGTCTGAAACGACCCACGCAACTGAAGGGTATATCCAGTCGGAGTTTCAACTACTTCTAGTGCACTATCGCGGTGTGCGTAGTCATCCATCAGCTCCATCATCGCAGTTTCGGCGGCATCTCGATCGCACCCCGCACATTCAGCGATAAAGGCAAGATCCAAAGCTTGTCCTTTGAGGTATAGTATGGCTTCGATTTGACTGGCGAGACGAAACATTCTTTAGGGGTTAGGCTTTAGGGGTTAGGCTTTGGGGCTAAGATATCCAGGCTGCTGTAGGGTAGACAGTTTTAATACTGACAAACCTTGAGAAAATCTATCTCCCAAGCAACCCAATCTTACTCTATTAGCACCAATTCATCTTTTTCGGTTGCCATTTCTTCGAGGGTTTGCCAACCTGGATTCCATTGCTTGGGATCTTTGGTGGCTTGAGCATTGATCCAAAATCTGACAGTCGGATCGCAGGATGAGAGCATTTCCGCAAATACCCATTTGCCGTCCTGCTTGCGATTTACTACCTGAAAATGTCGCCATCCCCACATTTTCTGGGTAGCAGTCCATTTAGAGCCGAGGAGGTGAGGAAATTTCTGTTTTTTTGCCATAGCTTATGATTTTTGCATAGTTGGTAGGGGCAATTCATGAATTGCCCCTACCAACTTAACCATCTGATTGACTAATGATTTCTCGCAAATGAATGATATCCTGACGTGGGTCTACCAGCACGACTTGAACTTGGATGCGTTCGCCGATATCTGCCCAGCGGGGGAACTTCATTGCTAGTTCAATTCCCAAATCCTCGATCATAATTAGGGCGAGGCTTTCGTCTTCGCGTAACCAGCGCAAAAAAATTGCATCCCATTCTCGTTCTGTCGATCGATTAAAGTACTCCAGTGTCCAGTAGCGATTAGTCTGGCGTTCGAGCATATTCGCTTCATAGATATTCGTGCCCAAACCGAGCATGACTTCCTGCAAGCGTTCGACGGTGAAGGGGAGTTCATCGCCGCGCAGATGGGCTTTGATTTGGAAATGGGCGATTAAATCGGTATAGCGACGAATCGGTGAGGTAACTTGAGAGTATGTGTTTAAACCTAATCCAGCGTGTCTGGACGGGGAAGTTGACATTTCACTCCGTGGCATACAGCGACGGACGGCACAGGAGCGGGCAGGGCCAACTGGGATCAGAATTAGTTCTTCTTCTGGCGGTAGCTCTGGTTGGGGCTGTCCGCGATAAGGCAGGGGTAGATTGTGATCCTGTCCGTATTTGGCTGCAACTTCGCCAGCGAGGATCATCATCTCGGCGACTAATTTACGGGCGCGATTGTCTTCGATTAATTCGATCGATACTTCATCCCCATAAATTTTCACTGTCGATTCGGGCATGTTGATGTTGATAGAACCTTGGGAGAGTCGCCATTGGGTTCGGAGTTTTGAGGCTGTGGCAATTGTCTCAATTTCATTTTCGCCAGGAATCCTCAATTGAAGCATTTCCTCTACGTCTTCATAGGTGAGGCGATAAGTCGGCTTAATTGTGCTCGTAGTTATCTCATATTCCTCCACCGCACCCGTTGGATCGAGGATTACCCCAAAACTAATCGCACAGCATTCTTGACCCTGCCGTAAGCTCATGGGACCAGTAGCCAGCTCCGGCGGGAACATCGGAATCATCCCCGTGGGCAGATAAATTGTGACGGATCTCTTCCGCGCTTCGAGGTCAAACCGATCTTCAGGCGATAATAAGCGGGTAGGATCGGCGATGTGAATCCAGAGCTTGTTTCGTCCATCTGGCAATACTTCCAGACTCAAGCCATCATCGATCTCTTGAGTGCTTTCATCATCGATTGTATAGACCTTATGATGAGTTAGATCTAGGCGGTGTGCTAGATCGAGATCTACAGGCGGATTCGTGAGTAGTTCATGCGCCACGGTTTGCATCTGGTTGGAGAAGTGGACGGGAGCTTGGGATCGACGCAGATGGAGGTTTTCATGAATACTCCACCAACCTAAATCTACAAGTAAGTTAAATACTGACGGTTGAGTTTGGGATAGATTTAGAGCCTTGAGATATTCTCCCAGTTTTGAGGGGGGGAGATCGGGATTGAGGACATATTTTTCTAGCACCTCTAGTCGCTGCTTGTCGGTATCCAGCCACTCGACGGCTGTACCTGCTAGTTGCTGCTGAACTCGATCGATAAATCCCTGCTGTTCTTGTCCTTTTTGATCTTTGACTGTAGCCTGGTGCTGGAGTTCGGTGACTTGAGTGCGACTGCGGGCTTCGTACTTATCTTCTTTTTTGTTCTTGAAATAAATCTTGTCTTCTGAGAGCAGCACATGGGCAGCATAACAGAAGACTGGCGTGCGATCGGAATACAATAAATCTGCCAGCATCGGCGGATCGACAAGTTCGCCATCTTCGACCAACATCTCCCAAGCCACTTCTAGGCTGTCGGGATCGAGATTGGGCGCGACTTGGTTCTGGAATTTTTCAATCTCGGTTGGCTGCTTGCAGCTCATCCCAGCCACTTCATAGGTAATATCACGCGGATGAAGTGTGTGAGCCTGAGTGCGGCTATCGATCGCAATCCAATGCTTTTTCCCTTCTGGTCGATCGGCAATGGCTAAACGGCGTTCTCCGTTATGCAAAAATTCAACTAGAGTTCCCTTCTCCACCCCGATTTCTTCCTTTGTAGCTGTTAATTGCTACATGTGATTTAGTTGTGATTAATGCAGGAGTTTGAAGACGTGAAGTTTGCTGGAAACATAAGCTACTAGCAACCCTCAGTCCTCATCCTGAGGCTATTTAGCCTTCAACATTGATAAATGGCATCAATGCGACTTGACGGGAGCGTTTGATCGAGAGGGTCATGTCTCGTTGCTGCTTGGAAGTCAAACCAGTGATTCTACGGGGTAAGATCTTGCCACGCTCGGTGACAAACTTACGGAGTAAATCTACATCTTTGTAATCGATCGGTTCGCCTGGTTTAATTGGTGATAACCGCTTGCGGAAGTAAGCCATATTTTTTAGTTGATAGTTGATAGTTGACAGTTGATAGCGCAATCTCTCCAGAGGGGAGTAGTTGATACCACTTATTTGATCTCTTTGTGAGTCACATGCTTGTTGCAGTGACGACAGAATTTGCTCAACTCTAACCGAGCGGTGGTGTTCCGACGATTTTTCATAGTTGTGTAGCGGGATACGCCAGCAGAGCGTTTCGCAGGGTTAGTGCGGCACTCTGTGCATTCCAATGTGATGATGATCCGAACGCCCTTTTTGGCTGCCATAATCTAATCCTTACAGACCCAACTTGGGAATAAAATAGACACAGTCTATAATTATCTCATGACTGTTACTCGATCGGCAACTAGGTGATCGATCGAATCTTAATTGTCGTTGGTGATACTTTGCTATTTTAGCCCCATGACTGACATTCAGACTACATTATATCAACTCGAACATTTTGCTGATGGATTGGTTGCTGCCCAATTGACTCAGATTAGCTGGGTATCTGTGTTGACGATTTTCGCAGCAGGATTGCTCACTAGTCTAACCCCTTGCACCCTGTCGATGCTGCCAATTACGATCGGGTACATCGGTGGCTACGAATCCAAAAGCCGCTGGGAAGCCGCGCTCCAATCGACATTTTTCTGTGGTGGTATTGCGACAACCCTAGCTGGATTGGGAGTTTTTGCAGCAGTAGTTGGGAAAGTATACGGTCAGATTGGGTTGGGATTGCCGATCTTTGTCAGCATTATCGCCATTCTGATGGGATTGAATCTGCTCGAAGCATTACCGTTTCAGCTTCCCGACTTCGGCGGCATGGACTGGATTCCCAAGGATTTACCTACTGGTGCGCGTTCTTATTTACTGGGTGTTACTTTTGGGTTAGTCGCTTCGCCTTGCAGTACGCCAGTGTTGGCGACGCTACTGGCGTGGGTGGCGAGTACTGGCAATATCGGGCTAGGAGCCGGATTCTTGCTGGCATACACTGCGGGATATGTGGCACCATTGATCTTAGCAGGGACATTTACAGCGTCGATCAAGAAGTTGCTAGAAGTGCGGAAATGGTCAGGCTGGATTACTCCTACTAGTGGTGTGTTGTTGGTTGGATTTGGGGTGTTTTCATTAGTAACTAGGATTCCGAGTTTTTGATATTTGAGGAGCTGCGGAGATCTTTACCCCACCCCAACCCTCCCCTTGTAAAGGGGAGGGAGCCGGAAAGCCAACTTCTCAGCAACTCTAACCCATGAAAGTTGCTCGTAACAATTAAATATAAATTACTGACTGGATCGAGTGCGGGTGATGCCCACCCTACGAGAATTAATACTAAAGCCTAAAGCCCAAAGCCTAACCCCTAATTAAATGACGATCGAATCTAATCAATCCACCGAAACACTCCCCGTTAATTTCTTACAAGTCCCCCAACGCTGGTGGAAAAAGAAAGTCGTACCCGTAATTGCTAACCTCAAATTTGCGATCTCCCTAGTTCTAGTTATCGCTGTCCTAAGTATCACTGGCACCTTAATCGAGCAGGGCGAATCGCCAGCATTTTATCAGGCTAACTATCCTGAAAAGCCTGCATTATTTGGCTTCTTGAGCTGGAAAGTAATTCAGGTGATTGGACTAGATCATGTTTACCGAACATGGTGGTACTTGGGCATCCTAGTTCTATTTGGAATTAGCCTGCTGACTTGTACCCTGACAACTCAGTTACCGATGCTCAAATCGGCACGGAAGTGGAAATTTTATGACAACCCTAAATTCTTTCAGAAATTAGCTCTCAGTGCCGAAATTGACGATCGAGATTTGACTGCACTCACCGCCCAACTTCAGAGTAAGAAATACAAAATATTTACTGAAGGCGATAAATTATATGCCCGCAAAGGTTTAATTGGTAAAATTGGCCCCATCATCGTTCACATCGGCATGATCCTGACATTACTGGGTGGTGTTTGGGGTGCATTAACGGGTTTTCTCGCTCAAGAAATGGTGCCGAGTGGTGAGACTTTTCAGGTTAAGAATATTCTCGATGCTGGACCCCTAGCCAAGAATCAAATCCCCAAAGATTGGTCGGTCAAAGTTAATCGATTTTGGATTGAATATACACCAGCAGGAACGATCGATCAATTCTATTCAGACCTATCAGTAATCGATAATAGCAGTAAAAAAGAACTCGATCGACAAACAATTCACGTCAATCAACCATTAAAATACCAAGGTGTTTATTACTACCAAACTGACTGGTCAATTTCAGCAGTCAAGATTCAACTAAACGACAGCCCAATCTTCAGACTACCAATGGCTCAGTTGGGTGATGGTGCTCAAAACCGAATTTGGGGGACGTGGATTCCGACTAAACCAGACTTGAGCGAAGGTGTTTCACTACTCGCAAAAGACCTCCAGGGGACATTGCTGGTCTATGATACTAAGGGGAAATTAGTATCTAGCGTGCGAGCTGGTGGATCGATCGAAGTCAATGGCGTAACGCTAAAAATCCTCGAAGTAATCGGTGGTACCGGACTCCAAATCAAAGCAGATCCTGGCATTCCGATCGTTTATTTAGGCTTTGGACTATTGATGCTGGGTGTAGTTATGAGTTATTTCTCACACTCACAAATCTGGGCGGTGATTAAGAATGGCAAATTGTATCTGGGTGGCCGCACAAATCGCGCTCAAGTGACATTTGAACGTGAAACGATCGAAATCATCGATCGGCTGCAAAATCCAGGAGAGGTTCCAGTTATCAGCACTTAGGGAATAATTTGGAGGTTTTATGACAACTGCTACCGCGCCAATTATCGATACTCAGCCATTGCTACTCGATGTCAGCAATACCACCTTGACTGTGACTCCAGAACAGTTTGACTTGCTCTGTGTCGATAATCCCGATCTACGCCTTGAATTGACTCCTGATTTAAAATTGATTGTTATGGCTCCAGCAGGTGGCGAGACTAGTAAGAAAAATGCAAGGCTGAATCTTCTGGTGGGGATCTGGAATGAGCAAACCGAATTAGGTGAAGTATTTGACTCGTCAGGTGGATATGACTTTACAGCACTCGGCGGTGGTAAGTCAGCACCGGATGTCTCTTGGATTGAAAAGTCTCGACTAGAAGGGGTGAATATTGTTGGGTTTATTCCGGTGGTGCCTGATTTTGTGATTGAGTTGCGCTCTGCTACAGATAACCTCAAACCATTGCGGGACAAGATGAGAGAGTATCAACGGCTAGGGGTAAGGCTAGGTTTGCTCGTCAATCCGCAGAATAAACAAGTGGAGATTTACCGCAGCCTCGCCCCTGGAACGTCGGGACAAGAACCGGAAATATTGGAAGCTCCAACGGAAATCAATTGTGATGAGGTGATGCCAGGATTCGTGTTGAGTATGAGTAGAATTTGGTAGCGATCTAGTGTTGTAATAACTTTACTCCAACTAAAAAGTTGTGCTAATCTTGGAGAAAGCGCAGCTTCTTTGTCATGTTCACTGGAGAACTAACTAAATGCCCCCGTTTACAGAGAGCGGTTATCTACCACCTGGAATTTGGGTAATGAGTTGGGCCGATTTTTGGGAGCGATATGGATACAACTCTCGACGTGCTAATCTCTTGTCTGGCTTGATGTTTGCACTCAAATTACTAGTTAAATCTGGTTGTCAGACTATTTACATTGGTGGTAGCTTTATCACCAGTAAGGAACGACCTAATGACATTGATGGTTGTTTTGATGGGATGGCTATCGATAGCACTGAGCTAGATCCAGTTTTTCAAGATATCGATGAACAACACGCCCGCTTTGGCTGTGAGCTGCGGATGGATTTTATGTCTGCATTTCAGGGATTTTTGCAAAAGAATCGCGATGGTGAAACAATTGGGATCGTGGAGATCGATCTTAGAATTTTTGATATAACGAGGTAATTAGTGATGATCCAAAACGAACACCAATACAAAGTCACAAAAGGTGAGATCGATAAGCTGCAACAAGTTATCGATAAGTTGCTAGAACAACAAAATATCCTACCGAGCCAATTAGCAGGGATGCAAAACAGCTTTCAGACGCAGATCGATCGAATGCAGATGGAAATACAAGAATATGATAATCTCAAAGCGGGGAAGGTCGAAATCACAATGGGTGCAATCGAAGATCTACCTAAGGTTTTAATTCAAAAACGGATTAGCTTGGGAATGACTCAAAAGGAGCTAGCAACTAAGCTCGGTATCAAGGAACAAATGGTGCAAAGGTATGAAGCTAATGGCTATGAATCAATCGGATTTGGGCGATTGACAGAGGTTTGGAATGCGCTGTCTGCATCAATTCCGGTCATGACAGTTAGCTGAAATCTAATCGATCGAAGTCCTGTAGATTGAGCTGAAGAATGAAATTAGGGCATCACCAATGTCGATATTACCAGGATCGGGAGGATGAATGGATGCCTGATAATCTTAATCGAACCTCAACCGATGGGATTGTTGGGTTTATGGGAGGAAATCAATTCTTTTCGCATAATAGTAGTACCTGAGCTAATCCATTGTTGTTAAGGAGGAGACAAGCCAGCAATCCGCGTAGAAGCCCCAACTCTCTGATGCAATGGGATCGCTCAAACTGAAGGAAAGGACGATTTTTGTATTTAAGTCCAACAAATCCCACAAGTTGTCCCTGCATCTGGGCTGTTAAACCCAGTTCAGTATTAAAACTATGCTCCAAAACTGCAATAGCTTTCTGCTTTGAGCCAAATAACCATTCTATTTGAGATAAAAATCCCTCACAGCAAATAATCGCTGCTTGGTGGTGGAGTTCCTCTGGAATGCCGAGCTTGATTTCTATATGACTATCTAGATTGTCCATAGGTAGCTTCTTACATTTTCTTTCATAATAATAAACATCCCCAATAAATGAGAATTACTGAAGACGATTGTGTGGCTGCATTTTATATGCTAATGAATAGGATAGACGCTACCCCCAAATATGGTACAACCATGAACTGTTTCATAAATAATTGGGTAGTGCTTTTTTGTAAAGGACAGAGGAAAATAGTAGAATAGAGAGACAATCGTGAGAGAGGAATGATTGAATGAAACTCGATCTAAATTGCCCGACGTGCGGATCTGACGACATCATGAAAAATGGGACAACGCGCAGA
>JANXVE010000060.1 GCA_025351825.1 Chamaesiphon sp. 341R_metabat_111
TATCTCGACCTATGAGGTAAAGTTCGATGACGATCGCCATGGCTAAATGGAGTCTCCAAGATTATCATCAGATGATCGAAGTAGGACTGCTCGACGAGCGAAAAGTAGAACTAGTGAACGGGGAAATTATTGAGATGTCACCAGAAGGTGCCCCGCACTCGTCATATCGTGGCGAAATCGCTGAGTATTTACGCTGAATCTTGGGGGATAGAGCTAAAGTCCGCGAAGCTCATCCGATTACACTAGCCAATAACTCAGAACCAGAGCCAGACATTGCGATTGTCAAGAATCGATCGACATTGTATCGCGACAGACATCCTCACCCCGCAGATATTTTGTGGCTAATTGAAGTTGCTAATTCTACTCTTGTCAAAGATCTAGGCGTGAAAAGAGATCTCTATGCAAGTGCGGAGATTGAGGAATATTGGGTGCTAAATTTACAAGCATCGACATTAATTGTCTTTCGCGATCTGATGAAATCTGGCTATCGATCTGAAACCACTTTTACGACAGGGATAATTTTCCCCTTAGCTTTTCCAGATTTGTCGATCGATATTCAGCAGTTACTTGCTTAGACTTCAAACTAAATACAGAACATCCGATCGCGATCCGCAAACTTCAAGCTGCCGATCCTGCGGAATTATTTTAATTTAACTGCGTTGCCTAATTTTGTGAGAGAGTCGGATCATCGATCGATGGCTGTAATCGATCGCATTGTCCAGTGAGTGCTTGAGTTGCAATGAAAACCTTTGCTCGACAAAAGTATGGATGGTGTATGCTGCGCCGATCGCGATTAGGATCGTACCCCACAAAAGTAGATGCTTATCGATCGTTGGATAAGCAATATTAAAAATCATAAACCCGATATTCTGATGCAGCAGATAGAGGGGGTAAGTAATTCCACCAGCTAGAATCCACTGATGTTTGCCAAAAGAACCAGTGCGTCTCAGCGAGATCGACAACATCACTAGAAATAATGCCGTAATGATTCCAGCAACTATAAAACTATCGATCTGGGTATTAAACTGTTGCTCAAAATGGGGCATTTCACGAAGAGTTTCATACATGGCTAAACCGAACGAGCCAACGAGCATGGCTACTCTCGATCGAGATAATCCTTTAGACCAAATCAGGAAAAATGTCGCGCCAGCAATAAAAAATCCAGCATAGTCAACGATCAGGACAGAACGCAGCTTACTAATTTGTAAAACATCAAGTACAATGCAAGCAATCAACCAAATTGCAAGAATAAGTTGAGCTTTTTTGATTTTGCCGACCACCAATATTGCAGCAATAAATGCGTAGAAACGTAGTTCTATAAATAAAGACCAATAAACTCCATCAATAGAACTTACATTGATGAAGCCACTCATCATCGTCATATTGGCCAAATACTGAGGGATCGATACTGTGTAGCGTGGGGCACCAATCAGAAGAGTCGTGATAAACGTGATCGTGCAACAGATCCAAAAAGCGGGATAAAGCCGCGAAAACCTGGAAACAAAAAAGCGGCGGAGATTTCCACTGCTAGCAGTCATTAAGATCACAAATCCGCTAATCAGGAAAAAAAGATGTACGCCAAAAAATCCATATTTAGCAATTGGAGCTAGTGGATATGGCATGATCGACATTCCATCCGATGCATATCCTCTAAACGCATAGTGAAAAAGCACTACTGCCATCACGGCCAAGAATCTGAGCAGATCGATTTCATTAACTCTCTCTTTTGGCATAGCTATTACAGTCAAATATTATTTATTCAGATCGTGAATCTGTTCACTATTACCCGATCTGTTAATGGCAAGTGTAGCACTATAATCCAAGAAAATTACAACTGTAAAAATACCGAAAATTAGATCGATAAATCTTTGCGAGTTCAGTAATTTTACCGATCGCTTTTGGCAGTAATCTAGATCGCAGTCATCTTCACTAATCAGACTTGAGCTGTTAAATATCTATGCTTCCCACCCCAGTGTCCAGTGAGATCGACGACTTAATCGATCGACTACAGTTACAGCCCCATCCTGAAGGCGGCTTTTATCGTGAAACTTGGCGATCGGATCTGTGTTTGCCCCGATCGATTTTACCTGCCGCATATTCTGGCGATCGATCTGCTGGTACCTCAATTTTATTTCTATTACCTACCGGACATTACTCTCGCTGGCATCGGGTGCGATCGGCCGAACTCTGGTTTCATCAGGCGGGAGATCCGCTAGAGCTGTTGATGGCGGGGACTTTGGCCGGAGCGAACCAAATCATCCACCTCGGTCGAGACTATACCTTCCAAGCCGTTGTACCGCCCAGCTATTGGCAAAGAGCGACACCAGCTCCTGGCACAGCCGGATATGCCCTGGTGGCTTGTGTGGTGGTGCCTGGATTTGACTTTGACGATTTTGAACTGGTTAGCACAAGCTAATCTAATTTTTTGTGTAAAGATATCCCGTCTGACAACCATCAGGCTGGTATCGTAGTGACAGGGCAAATGAGATCGCCGTGGAATTTTTTAGCATTTAAGAGGTTGAGTGATGGCAACAGTGGCAACAGGTGCATTGCTATGGCAGCGGTATCAAGATTGGTTGTATTATCATTCTGGGTTGGGCTTGTACGTGGACATTAGCCGAATGCGGTTTGATGATGCGTTGATTTCCCAACTTCAGCCCAAATTTGTCAAGGCATTTGCGGATATGGTCGCCCTGGAAGCGGGGGCGATTGCCAATCCTGACGAACAGCGGATGGTTGGACACTATTGGCTCCGAAATCCAGATCTCGCGCCAAGTGCCGCGATAAAGACTGAAATTACGACGACGATCGAGGCGATCGATGCTTTTGCCCAGAAAGTCCACTCTGGCAGCATCCATTCACCGCAAGGTGGGAAATTCACGGACTTCATTACGATCGGGATTGGTGGTTCGGCATTGGGGCCACAATTTGTCTCGGAAGCACTGTCGCCAGATCTAGCACCATTAACTATTCACTTCATTGATAATAGCGATCCGGCAGGGATCGATCGAGTGCTGAGTCGGATTCAATCTAAGCTGAGAACTACCCTCGTCCTCGTCATATCGAAGTCTGGCGGTACCCCCGAACCGCGTAATGGGATGATTGAGGTCAAAGCTGCTTATGATGCTCAGGGGCTAGATTTTGCGGCTCATGCGGTGGCCGTGACGGGTGTGGGCAGTCATCTCGATGGAGTTGCCAAGGCTGCTGGCTGGATTGCTAGATTTCCGATGCCGGATTGGGTTGGGGGTAGGACTTCGGAACTGTCATCTGTGGGCTTACTCCCTGCGGCTCTGCAAGGGATTGATATTCACGGCATGATCGCTGGAGCCAAGGAGATGGATATCGCCACTCGGATCCCCAATATCAAAACTAATCCCGCAGCACTACTCGCGCTGGCTTGGTATGCTTCGGGCAATGGTAAGGGCGAAAAAGATATGGTGGTGCTGCCTTACAAAGATAGCCTATTACTTTTTAGCCGCTATCTTCAGCAATTGGTAATGGAATCTCTGGGCAAGGAAGATGACCTCGATGGGAATAAAGTCTATCAGGGGATTGCTGTCTACGGCAATAAAGGTTCTACCGATCAACATGCCTATGTCCAGCAACTGCGAGAAGGAATTGCCAACTTCTTCCTCACCTTTGTCGAAGTATTGCACGATCGCGAGGGCCATTCACCGCAAATCGATCCAGGTGTCACCAGTGGTGACTATCTCTCTGGTTTCCTCCAAGGCACTCGCCAAGCCCTGTATGAGAATAATCGCGACTCGATCGTCGTGACGATTCCCAGTGTCACCCCCCAGACTGTCGGTGCCTTGATTGCCCTATATGAGCGGGCTGTGGGGATCTATGCCTCGATCGTCAATGTCAATGCCTACCATCAACCAGGTGTAGAAGCTGGTAAAAAAGCCGCAGCGGTGATTCTTCAGTTGCAAACTGATGTTTTGAAAGCCCTACAGGCGACGACGGCTCCTGTTACCCTAGCAGAACTCGCGACAATGGCTGGTTCACCCGATCGAGTAGAAGCAATCTACAAGATTCTCCGCCATCTCCATGCCAACGATCGTGGGGTGGTATTTACAGGCGATCTGGCTCAACCAGGCAGTTTGCTGGTTGGTTGGGTGAATAAATAGATTTACTCATCTCTTGCACCAATACATAAAGACTAGTAAAAGCAGAGATCTTCGGGTACCCATGAAGGGCACCCCTACAGAGAACTTGTAGGGGTGCCCCTTGTGGGTACCCTAGATCTACGCTTAGTAATAGTCAATATATATTGGTGCAAGATCTAAAAAGTCAGGTAGGGGTAATTCATTTGCCCCTACCTGACTTTTTAGTGGAGTAGCTTAAATCGTGCAAAGAGTGCGATTTCACCTCAACGGATGGGCATACTGAGATCGAAGGTATGTTCGATCCCCGGTGGACTGTTAAATATAAATAAATGCCTACTCGTACTGAAGCAAACGATATCGTCGATGCCGATCTGCCGTCTATCCAA
Source organism: Chamaesiphon sp. 341R_metabat_111 (assembly GCA_025351825.1). Classification (GTDB taxonomy): domain Bacteria; phylum Cyanobacteriota; class Cyanobacteriia; order Cyanobacteriales; family Chamaesiphonaceae; genus Chamaesiphon. The sequence continues at coordinate 4,496 of JANXVE010000060.1, forward strand.
GTGATATTAGCAGAATCAAATCCGTTCGAGGTCGATCGAATTAGATTGAATGTCGATCGAGAATTTCAAGCTGGGATTGGAGTTGCGCGCAATTATGATGAGCTGATCGCCAAAATTACCGAAGAGTCACCTCAGCTAATATTATTGGGTAGAATTGACAGATTCAATTACTTTGATATCTGTAAAGACTGTCATAAAGTCAGGGAAGAGTTACCAATCTTCTTGATTTCTAGAGAAGAAACAATTAGTGGTTCTTTTCTCAAACTAGCCAAAACTCGTGGGCTAACAGATATTATTGAGCCAGATCCGGTCAAGTTAAACTTACTATTTCAAACTATCGGCAGACCCCTCTACCTGCCGCAAATTAGTGAGCCATCATCAGATCTGCCGATCGCCGGACAGACGGTGCTGAACTGGTTGGAAGAGATTATCACCATTAGTAACGACTACTTTGGCCCTCTAGCTCAAGGCAATTATTGGCGCAAGAGTCGGGCACGAATCATTGATGAATTTCCATTTGTGTCCAACTGGTCAGTCGATCACTTTAGCAAAATTAGCTGTGATGAGAGTATGCTCGATCGGGACTTGACCGATGAAGATATCCACAGTCTCCAAGTTTGGGTTCGCATGTTTATTGAAGAGTGCGAGCGAATTATTACTGATTATCGATCTATTTTAAATAATTCAAATCTGCCAGTACTTGCCAAAGATATCCTAATTAAACCCTAACTTTAACGAACCCATGTCAACAATTACGATCGATATTGACGGCCAGCAAGTTCAAGCCGAGCAGAATTCTACGCTGCTGTCGGTGTTTAGAGATCATCATATCCTGGTCAATCAAATCTGTGGTGGTCAAGGGATGTGTGCATCCTGCCACTTTTTTGTGGTGGGTGGACTGGATGCTCTGACGACACCAACCAAGCAAGAGCAGATGACGCTCCAGTTTACCAAGATCGATCGACCTGGCGCGCGATTAGCTTGTCAGACGCGGGTGATGGGAGAGGGGATTATGATTGAACTACCTAAAGGTACGTTTGTGGAGTCCGAACAGGATTTAGTCCAGGAAATTGGCAAAAAAGCTAAGAAAACCTTGATTCATCCGATGACGGGTGAAGTACTAGTAGAGGCTGGTAAATTGGTAATGAGATCGGCTCTGGAAAAGATGAAACAGGCTAGTGATAGTTTTTCAGCTAATTTCTCAAACAAATAATTTGAGATCGCAATAACGATCGCCAAATTGGGATAAATAAGAGTAACAAGATCCATGCGATTAGATATGCTCGGCATCATGCCGCGACTATGAAGATCGTCTCTCCAAGAGTTACCTTATGATCGTTGAAGACCGAACCCCAATTTCGCTAGATCCTCCCACAGCAACTCCATCTGGTCGTGAGGCATCACACTACAGTCGTGCCAAGTTTTTTAACTTTGACATGGAGCAAGGGCAGATTTCCGATTACCATCATCAGCGCAATTTACTCGTCGGTGAAGACTTTATTGTTTCTTTATTAAAGGGACTAGAGCATGAAGTGGGCGAAGCCGCAGGCTGGTTATGCTATCAGATCGGATTTGAATGGGGTCAGCAGGATGCCGTCTTATTTCAAGCCTGGTTTAAAGAATTTTACAATCTAACGATCGAAACATCTAATCTGGCTTTTGCGATGGAAACATGGTGGTGGCCATTTGCCGCTCAAGGCTGGGGTAAGTGGTCGCCAAATCTCAGCGGGCGCGAAAGTGGCTTTTTCTACATCGATATCTATGATTCGGCAGTAGCAAAGTCACTGGGATATGTGGGCAAACCAGTTTGTCATCTCTATTCCGGATTATTAGCGGGCTTTTTTAGCGTCGCTTTCAAGCAAAATCTATGCAGTACCGAAATCCAGTGCTATGCAATGGGCAATGATTTTTGTCGCTTCTTGGTCGGTTCGGAAGAGCGGATTCAAGCTGCTGAATTTTGGCTCACCACTGGAGCCAATGCTACAGAAATTGCCGAGCGGTTTGAAGCTGGCGAATTTGCCGCAGAAAATGAACTATCGATCGAGGCGGGTAAATAATGAAATCTCATAAACATCGTAAGTTAAAAAGACACCCGATCGTCAGGTTTATTCGGGGCATATTTCGGCTATTTCGAGTCTTATTTAGATCACAGCGAACTGCCAGATTGGAGCTACCGCAGCCTGTCGCGATCGAATTACCTAGTTTTGACAGAGATCGACTAATTACAGTTGGTGAGGTATTAGGCGGCATCAAATGGCAGTCTCCACCACCCGCCGTTCAAAAGGAATTCACTAGTAACAGTAGAATTTCCAGACCACAGGATGTTTCTAGAAACTGAAGCTAGAAACTAGAAATATTTATTTATTCAGATAGGTTTAAACGATGATTACGCTATTAGAAGCATTGGTAGAAGGGGCAGATGGAGCTTATGCAAATAAGCAAGATCTCCGCAATTTGGAACATGCGATGTTTTCCTGGAACGATCGCAAGGAAGCTTACTTAGCCGTCCAGAGTAATGAAAAATCGATTATCGATCGAGCGATGACGCTGATTCAAGCGACTAAACCTACGGCCAATACTAGGGAAATCGATCCAGTCAGACTAGAAAGCTGTCGCCGCGATATCACACTGGCTTTGAGATATTACGCTCTGGGAATGTTGTTGCAAGACGAAGAAATGTTGAAAGATCGATTTATTTACTGGCAGAAAAATGTCCTCCAAGCAATGGGACTACACCATTATAATGGCGTGCAATTTGTCCTAGATTCGATCTGCGTCGAGCTACCAAAAGAACAGGCAAATTTATTCAAACCTTATTTTAAACTCGCTCAAGACATGATTATGTCTGACAAGAACTAACGCGATCGATACATTTTCTTCCCACCGAATTAAGAGATAGATGATAGAAATCTGTGGTGTCAACTATCAACTATTCTCCTATGGAGAGGCTACGCCAACAACTATCAACTACCTTACCCATGAACGAATCTACAATTCCCATTCCGGCTAATTGCTTTAATCCCAAAAGCTATCTCAAATCCCATCCAGCTTCTGGGTTACTAGCCACACGCCAGGGAGATCGCCTGATTGCAATACCCGAAGTCCTCCTCCGCAGCATCCCCAAAATCTTGCGCGTGGAAGCAGGTGAAGCGTCCTACCTGGCTCTCTACACCTTTGGCGATAATTGGGGTAAAACATTTGGCGATCGGATGGTGCAAGAGATGGTAAATTACTATCGTCAGCCGATCTTGGACACGATCTCTACCGAATTTTTTGTCAATGTCCAAGCAGTTTGGGCAGTTCACGGCTTGGGTAAACCTGCTTTCGACTTTAGTCTCGCCGATAAGGGACTAGTTGTAGCCACAATTGAAAATTCAGGGATCGATAATGGCAAAACCGTCGAAGCTACTTCTAGCCATCGTTCTTTTAGTCTAGAAGCTGGTTTTCTCGCAGGTTGGTTTTCTCGACTCACAGGCAAACCGCTCCGCGCTTGTGCCAGCAATTGGAGTCAAGCTCCAGCATCGATGCAATTTCTGATCGGTAGTAGCTCACACATCGAATCGATCGAACACTTCCACTTGAGCAAAGGAATGTTGACTGCCGATGCTCTCAAATCTTTGCGATCTTAGGTCAATCGGTTCTACCATTTCATAGGGTACAATCTGGATGCTAAGTACGATCGCCATCAGGTTGATATCGATCTCGTGAACGATAATATCGCAGATATTAGTAACTTTCTCCAATTATCTGACCGAATTGCGACTGCCGGACAACCAACGATCGAGCAGTACTCAGCTATTGCCGCCGCCGGATATCAGGTTGTGATTAATCTGGCACTGACAGATTCACCCAGTGCCCTCACTGATGAATGTGCGATCGCGCGTAATTTTGGACTAGAATACATCCAGATTCCAGTAGTTTGGACAGAGCCAACTCTGGCAGATTTTCAGGCATTTATGAACATTATGGACAAATACTCAGCCCAAAAAGTATTTGTCCATTGTGCTGCAAATAAGCGCGTGTCAGCTTTTCTATACCTGTATCGCCAGATTGTAGAAGGTATCGATGAACCTACCGCCCATCAAGATTTAGCCAAAATCTGGATTCCCAACCCAATTTGGCAGGAATTTATCGACTCGACCAAATTTGAGTACTCGCGACTGCGGTAAGATCGAGGTAGAATCCTCACCGAGCAGCTCATGACCGATCGACCTCAGCCAGCAACACCCAATCACCAGCCCAATGACAACTCTGTTGTCGAAGCATATCTAGCAGCTCAGAAAGATCTGGCTACCGATGGCGGACAGGATGGGCGGGGATTGATTCCGACGGCACCGGAGGGCTTTCGATCGGGATTTGTGGGGATTATCGGACGACCGAATGTGGGTAAATCGACGCTGATGAACCAGCTCATCGGTCAGAAAATCGCAATTGTCTCTCCAGTACCTCAGACGACGCGCAATCGGTTACAGGGCATCCTCACCACCGATACGGCGCAAATGATCTTCGTGGACACCCCAGGTATTCACAAGCCCCATCATAAACTCGGTGAAGTATTAGTTAAAAATGCCCAAAGTGCGATCGGGGCAGTGGATGTGGTGCTATTTGTCGTCGATGGGATGGAAATCGCTGGTGGTGGCGACAGATTCATCGCCGAGCTGTTGCTCAATGTCAAAACGCCAATCATTCTCGGTGTCAATAAAGTTGATGCCCGCACCGATCTGCGGCAGTCGCACATCGATGCGATCGATACCAGCTACCAAGAACTCGCCGCCGAACACAATTGGCCAATTATTAATTTCTCGGCTGTCACGGAAACAGGCTTACCCGAACTCCAAACTAGTCTGACTGAAAAACTAGAAATTGGCCCCTATTATTATCCGCCCGAACTCGTCACCGACCAGCCCGAACGCTTTATCATGGGCGAATTGATTCGCGAGCAAATTATCCTCCTCACCCGCGAAGAACTCCCCCACTCGGTGGCTGTCACAATCGATCGAGTCCATGAAGATGCCAACATTACCCGCGTCCTCGCCACCATCTACATCGAACGTGATTCCCAAAAAGGGATCGTGATTGGCAGAGGTGGGCAAATGCTCAAACAAATCGGCAGCAACGCCAGAGAGCAGATGCAAAAATTAATTGCTGGGAAGGTTTATCTAGAACTATTTGTCAAAGTTCAACCCAAATGGCGACAGTCAGGTTTACGACTAGCCGAACTTGGTTATCGGGTAGATTAGATGGTGGATAGTTGTTGGCGTAGCCTCTCCATAGGAGAATAGTTGATAGCTAAGGGGCTTGCAATTTAATAAACTACCAGTGGGTTTAGGTTATGCCTAAGTCCCCGACGATATCATTGGTATTTGAGGTCGATCCATTTTTAAAAACCAGCAAAAAGCTCCGAGTTAAAACTCAGAGCTTTTTTGTGATGTGTCATCGCAAACCCTAGGTGGTGAGCACTGCCCACCCTACTACAGCTATCAACTATTCTCCTATGGAGAGGCTACGCCAACAACTATTAGCTAACCTGCTTCCATCCAGTCGTAGATCCGATCGAGTTGTTCGATCGTTACTAGTCCGTATTGCCACAAAATCATCGGCAGCGGGCCAGGATTGTGCTCTACTTGCTTGAGGGCGATGGCCATCGAGGAGGCAGAAATATCTAAATCGGTTTGTAAGAAGTGAATCAGTTTTGTTAAATGGGTAGATGCAATCATTGCCGTACCTCCGGCTAAATGTTAAGAATGTATTTTTTTAAAAAGAAAAAAACTTGTACCGATCGAGTAGTCGCTGGTAAAAAGCCAGTGACGGCGAGGTTAATTTAGATCTTCACCTGTTGCAATCTAACTTACAGAAAAATTCTGTTTTAACTCAGCGACCTTTAAATGCTACAGATGTGAGCGATCGCAATTGGTGAAAAAGTGGCGGTAAAGACCAGACTGACAGTATTTTTCGAGCCAATTGGACTGTAACGATTTGAGGGTACCAGTCTAGCCTGTAGATTCAGACATAAACAATCTTCATTACCAAATGAGGAAATTGAAAACTGTTGTTAACAAACATTTAACCCTGTTAACGGCTGCTTTAAATCCGTAGAAACACGGGAGTTTTGTTAAAGGTTGAATCAGAGTGTCAGTGTATTTTTATTATTAAGTGTGGATTATAGCATTGGTATCTGAGTCGATCGTCACAGTTTTAATTATTTAAGCCGTTTAGCTGAGTACTTCACCACTTTCAATCGATCGCCAACTTTCAGCCGTAGCTCGGCGGCTCTACCACTAGCCAATTCAATCACCCCGTCAATATCAACTTTTGACTCTGGGCCATAGCTAGGGCAAGGATCTTGCTTGCATGGCTGAATTTGCGCGCCGATATATTTGACTACGCCATTTGACACAAACACCATATCCAATGGAATCAGGGTATTTTTCATCCAGAAGCTAACTGGACGGGGTGGCGCAAATATAAATAACATCCCCCGATCGCGTGCTAGTTCGGTACGATTCATCAGCCCCGTTGATTGCTCCTCTGAGGTGCGCGCGACTTCCAGTAGGATGGTCTTGCCATTAATGTTAACTTGGCTACTTACAGGCAGTTTTTGCACCTGTGGAGTGGGTTTAAGACTGGGGATAGACTGGATCGTCGGGTTAGTCTCGCCTTTGGCAAGTTGAGGCTCGATTCTCCGCTGGAGAGGCTCTGCCAACGGCAATTTAGACTGAACTAATGAAGTGCAACTAAGTAACAAGATCCCAATTATCCCGCAGGTGAATCCGAATTTTAGGTAGTATTTCACGATGTAGGGGATGGGGTGTAGGGGGTGTGGGAGGTGTGGGGGGTGTGGGAGGTGTGGGGGGTGTGGGAGCGTGGGGGGTGTGGGAGCGTGGGGGCGTGGGAGCGTGGGGGTGTGGGAGCGTGGGGGTGTGGGAGCGTGGGGGCGTGGGGGCTTGGGGGTAAGACTTAGAATGCTTCTATCTCCCTATCTCCCGTGCTCCCGCGCTCCCTATCTCCCGTGCTCCCGTGCTCCCTATCTCCCGCGCTTCCACAATTAATCTCGGAGCACGTAACCGACTCCACGGACGGTTTGAATCAATCGCTTACCGCCGTCTTTTTCGAGCTTGAGGCGGAGGTACCGCACATACACCTCGATCACGTTGGATTCGCCGAGGAAGTCATATCCCCAGACGTTTTCCAAGATTTGTTCGCGGGTTAGCTCGGTTTCGGGTTGTGACATCAAATACCGCAGTAGCTCGTATTCCTTGACGGTTAATTCGATCGATCGATCGCCTCTGCGGACACCATGAGTAACTAGATCTAATGCCAGATCGCCAAATTTTAGCTGTTCGCCGACACCCACATTGGAGTGCAGATATAGCCCGATCGTGTGCAGAAAATCGCTCGCATGATAGGGTTTGAGAAAGTAGTCATCCGCGCCAGATTCTAGACAAACAATCCGATCTGCAACGGTATCATGCGCCATCAGCAACAAAATTGGTGCCACAACCCCCAGCTCCCGCAGGTGGGGTACTAGGGTTAAAGCGGTTTCTCCAGGCAATGCTCGATCGATCGCAATCAAGGCTGGATGCAATCTTTCGATCTGATCTAGTCCCATTCTGGCATTATCTGCGATCGATACCTGATAGCCAGCTTTAGTGAGGTCGAAATTCATTCTCTCGGCGAGAATTGAATCATTTTCGATTAGGACAATTGGGGTGTTTTCAGTCATGAGATTAGTGGATAGTGGATCGTGAATCGTGGATCGTGAATAGTCATTTAGGTTTAAAGGGTTAGGGGCTAATTTTCAATCTAAAAACTTAACTATCCACTATCCACTGTCCACTATTCACTCATTCTCAAGGTAATTCCACCGATGTCGGTTTGGCAATATGTGGCAATCCCCAACCAAGTTTTTCGCGCAAGATCTTGAAGTACTCTGGCGGTTGGAGGCGGATAAATTTGGCGGGATAGGGCGATCTGGCGATCCGGATCGTAAATTCAGGACGGATAAAGCAGCCACCGTTGCCGTCTACGACCATCACCAGCCGATTGGGGTTGGCTGATTCGATCGTTACGGGTTCGCTGTCAGAAAATACCAGGGCGCGGGAGGCGAGGGAATGCGGGCAAATCGGCACCAATTGGAGTGCAGCGACTCCAGGGGCGACGACGGGGCCACCAGCACTGAGGGAGTAGGCGGTAGAACCTGTCGGGGTGGCGAGGATTACGCCATCGGCGGCGATGTCTACAGGCGCGTGCCTACCGACTGTCACTTCAAAGTGACACATACTAGTCAGCGGTTCGCGGTGGATCACCATTTCATTGAGGCATAGTGCTTCCCATAGTAGTCGATCGCCCTCCCAGACTTGGACTGTTAGCATCGCACGATCTTCGACTTGATAGTCGCCAGCGATAGCTCGATCGATCGCCTCTGGCAATTGATTGACATATGTCTCCGTCAAAAAGCCCATGTGTCCGGTATTCACCGTCAGCAGGGGAATCCCACAGGGTGCAATCTGTCTAAATGCCGCCAAAACCGTACCATCGCCACCCAGGACGATCGCAAAACTCATATCCCCATCAAACCCAGGTGGACAGAGCGAATCGATCGGCACATGCGTAATTGGTCGATCTGATTGACAATAGCCGAGGATTCCGCCTTTAGCAGCCGCAGTAAAAACCTCCCAACCTAGAGCTACGAGCTTGTCTTCAAGTTCTTGGGCAATCCTGCAAGCCAGCGGTTTCCCCTCGTTATAGATGATGCCTACTTTTGGCACGGATACATTCCTAGTTCAAGTTTTTTTAGGATACAAAAATTCGATCGACCTATGTGCTCGTAAGCGTTAGATAATTTGTGTATGTGCCTAAGATTATCGCACACTAGCCACACAGAATAGGTTCGAGGGTCAGGCGATCGTTGGCGGTAGCGGAGCGTTTGCCCTGCAATAGCCACGCCGCGAGATAGTCGCAAGTTGTCTTGTTGCCCAAAAACCCAACCACTAAAGCCCAAGGCCTAACTTAACAAAAGTAAGAGGTTTAAGTCCTTTTCCTTGAGTAAATTATTTTGAGGATGGGACTAAATCTCCATCCTAAAAACCCAGCTATCAACGATCGACTATCGACTAAACTAGTACATCATTTTTTTCTTTTTCTGTTTTGCCGCTTGAGCTTCCTTCTGCTTGTTCTTCTCATAATCCAATTCCTTGAGCTTCCGCATAATCCGACTAAAGTACTCCTGCAAGTAAGCTTCTAAAGTACCAACTTCTTTTGGCTCAATCCCAAAAGTCTTGTAGACTTCATCCATCTCGGCGGCCAAAGGCTTGCCTGTTGCCAATACTTCTGTAAAAGCCAGCCTGTCAGAAGCATTCCAACTCCACTCAAAAAAGCGAAATGTTTGGCGGATTGCCCGAATTACGCCCAGTGGTAATGTGGTAACTTTCGCCTCTTTATCCGACTGACGCTCGCAGAGACTAATAATTTCCTTCCCACTCCAAGCGCGGTTTCCAGCAATCGGAAAGCTGCGATTGACTGTTTCTGGCACAACAAGTGCGCGAATCGCAAATTTAGCAATGTCTTGAGTATCCATATAGGCAATCGGTGAAGACTCACCTGTCAACCACACGGGTTGCCCTTCCAGAATCGGCACTGCAAATTGACTAATGATGCCTTGCATAAATCCGCAAGGACGCAGAATCGTGTAATTTAGTCCAGATTCTTTCAAAAATAATTCTGTACATCGCTTGATTTCCATCAGCGGTACCTCAGGGTAGTTTTCCGCTCCCAAAATCGAGAAAAAGATAAACCTGTCGATTTTAGCCTCAGCAGCAGCTCGGATCAGATTAACCTTGCCATTCCAATCAACTCGCTCAAAACTCGATACATCGGCTGCTCGTGCGGTTGCAGCGTCAATTACTGCCGTCACACCTTCTAATGCAGGCACCAAAGTACTCGGAGTACAGACATTCCCAATCACCAACTCGGCTCCCCACTCTTTCAGAAAAGCCGCTTTACGCGGATTTCTCACCAGACAGCGAACTTGGTAGCCCTCATCTAGGGCGCGTCGTGCGATCTGTCTGCCTAAGGTACCCGTGGCACCAACAATCAATAGTGTCATCTATAAAGAATAATTAAAAATTATTAAAGCTATTCCCTAGAATATTAGCAGAAAAGCCTCATGTTTGTTAACAAAAATTCACACAAGAGCCAGAGATTAGGCTTTAGGCTTTGGTGCTCTAGGTTCCGACAGTAAAATTTTGCTCCCAGTCTCCCATGCCCCCATGCTCCCAGTCTCCCATGCCCCCATGCTCACTACTCCTCCTCTGGCCCTTGAATCTTGAGAAATAGGAATCCCAGGCTCAATCCGACGAGGATCAGACTTGAAGAGAGGATTGCCGCAGTAAAAATTTCGCCCATGACCGAAATACTCCAGATAGTTATTAAATTATAGATTTATACTTCCCACTGGTGTGAGAATTTGCTAGTTCCATCCTAGCAGGATATCGGGAGCAGGCGATCGGTCAAAGATCTGCCATTTTGGAAGTCCAATTTGCCCCACCGCTCCACTAGCCGGACTGCCAACGATCGATTCGATCGGGTGCGTTTCCTGGATGTTGCAACCCACCACGCCACATGATTACACCATCTTCATCGTTATCCTGATAATATTTCTTCCTGCGTCCGACGATTTGAAAGCGATATTTCTCATAAAGATCGATCGCGCCTTGATTGGACGCGCGTACTTCTAGAGTAGCTCGCGCCATTTCGATTGTTCTCGCTTTGTCGAGCAACGCGATCAGTAATAATTGCCCCAATCCCTGTCGTTGATACTGGGGATGGATACCGAGTAATGTAATGTGCGCCTCGTCTAAAATCGCCCAGAAGCAGCCGAAACCAATTAATCCATTCAATTCTGGCTCTAGGGTTTTATCGACTAAAATCCCTAAAAAATGGCTGTTATCATTGGTCAATTCACGCCGATAACTATCGATCGACCACAATCCCCCAAAGCATAAGCGATCGAGAATCAAGATCGATTCGATTTCATCAACAGATATTGGCTGGATCTTTGTGCTCACATCTTGCAATAGTGTAAAAATGTTAGTAATTAGTGTAGATTCAGGGCGAGCACAAGGCCACGCCCCTACAGGTTAATTGTGTAGGGACGTGGCCTTGTGCTTGCCCTGGGGTTATCGCTACTGACTAATTTACCAAAATTCTAGCCTAGTCCGAAGGCTTGATGAATTGTTTTGAGGGCTTCAATTCCTTGGGACTCGGCGACGACGCAGCTAGTTTTGATGTCTGAGGTGGAAATCATCTGAATATTAATGCCTGCGGCTGCTAGAGAGTTAAACATCTGGGCGGCTACGCCTGGTTTGCCGATCATCCCTGCGCCGACGATACTTACTTTGGCGATCGATTCATCCACGACTACCGCTCCACAGCCGAGCTGAACTGAGGCAGCTTCGAGTACTTGCTTGGCAGCGGCGGCATCACTGCGATCGATCGTACAGGCAATATCTCGCATGGCAACACCTGAGACAATTCGCGTCCGTTGGGACTGGACGATCGCATCTACATTGATATTATGCACTGCCAAAATCCCAAATAACTCAGCCGCCATGCCTGGACGATCGGGAACTTGGAGTACGGCTAGTCTAGCTCGATCGAGATCCAAGGCTACACCCCTGACGGCGGGCGCGCTCACCGCCTGGGGATCGCCCTCATTTTTAGCAGCAGTATCGATCTCAAATTTTTGGCAAAGTGCGGCAATTGCTCGATCGCAATCGGCACTAGCAATCACGCAACTGACCTTGATTTCGGAAGTCGAAATCATTTGAATATTTACGCCTGCATCTGCCAACGTTTTGAACATTTGAGCGGCTACCCCAGGTCTACCGATCATCCCCGCCCCAACAATGCTCACCTTGGCAATATCGCCTGCTACCAGCACTTGCGGACTATTTGGATTCAAATTGTCATGCAGCACTGGTGATATGGCTTCAGCGACCGCCTGGGCGCGATCGGTAGCCTGTCGATCGACAGTAAAGGCGATGTCATTGGTATTGCCTTCGTGAATTGATTGGACGATCAGATCTACGTCAATATTTTCGGTGGCTAGTGTCCCAAATAATTGTCCGGCAATTCCAGCTCGATCGGGTACCTGAAGCATGGCAATTTTGGCTTGATTAAGCACAAATTCCACCGCATCCACCGGACGGGCGATTTCTAGTCCAGTCAGAGGGCGAGGTTGGGGCACAGGCGAAATTACCCGTGTACCTGCTTCCTGTGTCCAACTCGATCGCACTACCAAGGGTACGCCATAATTTCTGGCAATTTCGACAGCGCGGGGATGGAGTACTTTTGCGCCCAAGCTGGCGAGTTCGAGCATCTCGTCGGCAGTAATTTCGGTCAATAATTGAGCGGCGGGTACGATCCTCGGATCGGTGGTCAAAATCCCTGGCACGTCAGTATAAATCTCGCAAGCACTAGCTTTGAGTGCCGCAGCTAGGGCGACAGCAGAGGTATCCGAGCCACCCCTGCCTAGTGTGGTAATATCTCGATCGCCAGTAGCACTCACGCCCTGAAAGCCAGCTACTACAACGACTTTACCTTCCTTGAGGTGGCGTTCGATTCGATCGGGCGCAATCTCCAAAATCCTTGCCCGACTATGCTCGGCTTCCGTCACAATTCCCACCTGAGCACCCGTGAGCGAAATCGCAGGTTGTCCGAGTTCTTGAATCGCGATACTCAATAATGCGATCGTTACCTGTTCTCCCGTCGCCAACAGCATGTCCATTTCTCGGCGAGAAGGTTGGCTCGATAATTCATGCGCCAGCTTCACCAATACATCGGTAGTTTTACCCATCGCCGACACGACGACAACTAGAGCGTTCCCTGCTTGGACAGTCTCGACGATTCTCTGAGCAACCGCCTGAATCCGTTCGGCAGAACCAACCGATGTCCCGCCATATTTCTGTACGATTAACGCCATCGCTCTATTTTTCTCACCATTCACGCCTCGATCCAATTTAACCGATCGAATGACAGCCTGGATAGTCTCGTTGAGCTTTGCTCTGCCTTCGGCAATCGCTGTGCGGCAGATTAGAGAGCTAATATTTCTCACCTGCCATCGAGTCGATTTGTTGTTTGTCAGCAGATCGATCGAGAACTAAGTATCTCTACAAATTGATTACGATCCAACTGCTTGCACTCGATTTGGATACATAGGTTGATATTCTAGTGATTTTTCATTTGACAAATCCCAAGCTAACTCAAATTCTTCAGCATCAATAGGTTTACCCCTTTGCATACCTAATTCTGTCAATTGTTGGTCGAATAGTGCGATGACCCCAAGCTCTAGATGATGCTTTTTCTCAAAAGAGTTAAACCATCTACCTTTATGACATTCAGCTTGTCGAACAGCCCAATTATCCTCATCAAATTTTATGTATTGGGTACCTACACCCAGGTCGGATTCTACAGTAAATTTAAAATATTTATTCATCCTAGTGTTCTTCCCGATCTAATAATTAGGTTTCTAGTGGCGATAAATCTTCACAACATTAGGCTTTGTTTCTGCCTACCTACAGAAATTATATTCTGGCGTGAGACAAATTTAACCTATCCCACGCCGATCGATTAGAAATCGCTAAAATCAGCGATCGAATCCACAATTCTCTTTACTACTTCATCAACACCAATCGCCCCTAATTCGCCGCCAATTCGAGTACGGATGCTAATGGTATTGTCTTCAACTTCCTTCGCCCCGATAATCCCGACGATAGTAATTTTCTCTTTCTCAGCATTGCGGATCATTTTACCTAGTCGCTCATTGCTATTATCTACTTCAGCGCGAACGCCGAGGGCAAGTAACTTCGCGCAGACTTCTTTGGCGAAGGGCGCGAAATCTTGAGCTACAGGAACTAACCGCATTTGAACTGGAGCCATCCAGAGCGGGAAATCACCTGCATATTCCTCGATTAGAATCCCGATCAACCGTTCGAGGGAGCCAAAGGGGGCGCGGTGAATCATCACTGGACGCTGGCGGCTACTTTGGTCGTCGATGTATTCTAGTTCAAACCGTTCGGGGAGATTATAGTCTACTTGAACGGTGCCCAGTTGCCACTCTCGATCGAGTGCATCACTGAAGATAAAATCGAGTTTAGGGCCATAAAAAGCGGCTTCACCAATGCCGATGAAATGATCCATGCCCAGCTTTTCAACCGCACGGCTAATTGCGCCTTCAGCTTTATTCCAAGCATCATCAGTTCCGATATATTTATCAGAAGCTGGATCGCGGAAACTTAGCCGTGCTTTGAAGTTTTTGAGGCGGAGTTTTTCAAATACCGAGAGGATGAGATCGACGACATTGAGAAATTCTTCATCTAATTGTTCTGGCGTGACAAATAGGTGGGAATCATCGACGGTAAAGCCGCGAACGCGAGTTAATCCACCGAGTTCGCCTGATTGTTCGTAGCGATAAACCGTCCCAAATTCCGCATACCGAATTGGTAGATCGCGATAAGAGCGCAGTTCGCTTTGATAGATTTGGATGTGAAATGGGCAATTCATTGGCTTCATCACAAAGCCATTGTCAGCGGCAATATCTTCGAGATTGTCCGCCATAATAGGGAACATATCTTCTTTGTATTTCTGCCTGTGTCCCGATTTCATGAACAAATCGGTTTTGGCAATATGGGGCGTAACTACAGGTAAATAACCCCGTTTAGTTTGCTCTTTTTTGAGGAAGTCTTCTAAAGTACTGCGAAGAATTGTTCCTTTGGGTGTCCACAGGGGCAAACCAGGGCCAACCAACTCTGAGAAGATAAACAAGCCTAGCTCTTTACCGAGTTTCCGGTGATCGCGGCGGAGGGCTTCTTCCTTGCGGCGTTCGTATTCGGCGAGCTGTTCGGGTGTTTCCCAGGCGGTGCCATAAATTCGTTGCAACTGCGCTTTGGTTTCATCGCCACGCCAATAGGCACCCGCCACTGCTTCGAGCTTAAAGGCTTTGGGATGGATGTCTCCAGTATTCTCGACATGGGGTCCGGCGCAGAGATCCCACCATTTATCAGACAGGTGATAGAAGGTAATTGGCTCTTGCAGTCCAGCGAGGATTTCTAATTTATAGGGTTCGTTAACGGCGGTAATTCTGGCTTCAGCTTCGGCGCGGCTGAGTTCTTCGCGGGTGACTGGCAATTTTTGATTGATGATCTTGATCATCTCCCGCTGAATTGACTTCAGATCCTTGTCTGTAAAGGCATCAGGGCTGTCGAAATCATAATAGAACCCATTTTCGATCCACGGGCCGATCGTTACCAGAGCCTTGGGAAACAGCTTCTGTACCGCCATCGCCATCACATGGGAGGTGGTATGTCTAATTTTTTTGAGGGTTTCCGATTCGCTGGTTTTGGGTAGATAAATCTTCTCTGGCTGTTCGGCGTTAGACATCGACTGTTCCCTGGAAATTGAATATGCTGACAGTGCCACAAATTATTGGCAACTGTTAGATCTATTTTACCCAACAATCTGCACGCAAAAGAGGTTAACTGCACTTTGGACTCGATCGAGCTTGGAGATGTAAATTTTCTGCGAGTGACTACAAGTAATCAATTTCGAGCTGATAGAATACATTCAAATCTTACTCAGTTTAGTAATTAAAAATTATTATGACAACTTATACATCAGCAGAACTCAGTGCGATCGCTAATGCTCCGATGTCGATCGGCATGGCAGTGGCAATGGCAGATATGGGTATCATTTCGAGTGCGATCGAAGCTGTCGCCCTCACCAAAGAAATCGTCGGTGCCGCCAAGAAATACCCCAGCAACTCAATTATCCAAGCAGTCTTTTCGGAAGCAGTGCTGACTAGTGGTGAAATCAAACGCCAAAAGCCCGATGTTACCGCCGAAGATGTCAAATCGGGCGCAATCATCACCAAAGCGATCGCTTCAGTAGATTTTGCGGTAGCTGCGATCGGTAGCAAGGGCACACCAGAAGAAATTACAGAGTTCAAACAGTTTGTCTATGCCTGTGGTGAAGCAGTGGCAAATGCGGCTGGTAGCGGTTTATTTGGTTCGGGTAGCCAGAAAGTGAGTACGGAAGAAGCTGCTGCACTAGCTAAGATTAAGGCCGCATTGAGCGTTTAGAAACTTAAATGTCTCGCAGGTTTATCCTGTGTACACAAGTCGGCTAGACCTCATTTCGATAGCAATTTGAGTTGATGCGGAGATCTATACCCCACCCTAGCCCTCCCCGAGGATGCGCGGATGCGCGTACTGTTCGGGTTCCCCGACAGTGCTAGCGCACCAAGCGGGTAGGGGACAAGAGTCTCACTTTTTAAAGGGAAATTCGTCCCACATATTAAGTTGAATGCAGTCAAAAATAACCTAGCTCCTCCCCTTTCTAAGGCTACCGTGTATACACAAGTCGGATTGAACTGGATTCGATCGATATTGAGATCTTTCAAACCGTGATTCCTCGTTATTCATTCGCAATAAGCTAGAATTATTGCGAATCAAATTGATTTCGCAAATCTTTGCCCAGCAAT
>JANXVE010000068.1 GCA_025351825.1 Chamaesiphon sp. 341R_metabat_111
TGCTGCCATCACACTGCTGTAATGAGAGATTTCAGCTCGATCGATTGGAGCGCGTCCTAACAGGTGACGGCAGAGGAATTCAACCGCCTTGGCCGTAGGATATGGGGTGTAGAATCGATCGATATAGGCTGCCGAAGTAGCCAGCGCAGCGACAAATTCACGAGTCGAAATCACGCCATTGCGGACTTGGCTTTCCAAATCCTGACGGCGGAACTGGGCGGGAATTTCACCAGTACCGAGATCCATGAGTTGGACGTAGAGGGCTTCGATCGCCAGTGTAGCTTCGGTTTGACTCATATTCGCATTCATCCGAAAGATGCGGGCTGAATCGATGATATTCGCTGTTGGGGCGACAGTAGGTTCGATCGTGGTCAAACTAGAGGAACGACCCAATGCGACGAGCTGAGACTCTTTCTGGCGGGCAGCAGCGGCATTATCCGCGATCGCTTTACCAGTCAGTGGGAGCTTTGCCATATCCATCCGAGGTTGGATCGTGTCAAAACTTGGTACCACAACTTGCTTATCTTGCTTGGTAAGTTTGTTGTAGAGAGTTTGAGTATTGGGGTAATTTGCCGCTGGGAGCGTGAGGAAGCGGTTGTAAGGCACAATGTCTTCGCCAAAGGTCTGGCAGTACTCGATGCCGTTGACCATCGCGCCGATGAAGGCTTTGATCCCCTGGGTTGCCAGAATCTGGTTGTATTTACGTATTTCCGCTTGATCTAGGGGAGCGCGTCCGAGGAAGTGCTTGGTGCCTAGTTCGATTACTTTGGTGTTGGGGTAAGGCGTGTAGAACTCTTTCAGGTACAAGCCAGAACAACCGAGTCCTTCGATAAACTCTTTGAGGTTGATTTCGGAGTTGCCGAGCTTACTTTCGAGGGCACGGAATTCGTTTGCTACGATGTAAGGCTCGATGTCCCGCTCAAAGACTTGGCGGTAGGCAGCGCGAATGACAGTTTTGAGCTGCGTCTTGTCTCCAGCTTGGGTGAGCTTGAAGGTTTTGGTTTGTTCGCGTTTTTTGCTAACACCTTGATCGATCCGAAAATCGATATCGACCTGGGAACGGACAGTCGTAACTGCGCCGAGTTCGACGAATCGAGGCGTAGCTTCCGACTGACCTTCAGTGACGATCCCGACTCCAGTATCGCCGATGCTGCCAACCCGCAGGTTCCGACCACTGACACCTGCTGGGGTGAGGTAACGGCTGTAGGGCACCATGTCTTCATTGAAGCTTTCGATGTACTCCGCAGAGTCAATCATGGCATCGACGATCGCATAGAAGCCTTTTTTCGCAGCAAGATCGAAGTATTTATTCATCTCTTGGCGACCATAGGTTGGACGACCGAGGAGACGACGGTGCATGAATTCGATCGCCTTACAGACGTAAAGTTTTGCCCAATAGGTATTGCGGAACAGATCGGATTTAGCTACCGCACGGACAAATTCCCGTACCGAAATATCACCATTTTCGAGCTTGATTTCCTGAACCTTGAGCCGTTGTCCTTCATAGACATCCCTGCCCATGACTTGCAGGTAAATTGCTTTAATTACTGCTTGAGTAGAGACTTCGGTGAAGGAAGTACTCCGACCCTGACCAGGTTTCGCTGTTTTACCAATGCTAGCACCACCAGGAAGTTGATCCAGTTTGAAGATCTTCGCACCCAATGTACCAGGAGTCACACCACGAGCACCAGGATTGCTGACTTGGTTATTGATGCCAGGGCCTTGGGCGATCAAGATTCGGCGGGTATTTTTACCGAATGGAGCTGGCGAATTGCTGGGGTTGCGAGTTTCTTTAGGGAAGATCGCGCCAAATTGAATTTCGAGCGGATCGTTGCCGGAACCGTAAACGTGCTGGTCTGCCAGAGGCTTGTTATAAGCCGCAAACGTAGTCAAGAACTGCGGAATCTTGCGGAATGGCGCGCTGTAATTGAAGAGATCTTGTTGTGGCCCCCAATTGCGACATTCTTGGGCTTCTTGACCCAAACCACGGATGTAAGGCACGGTTTCTTCGCCGAAGTAGTCTGAGTACTCGGAAGAGTCTACGAGGGCATCCACCAGCCCATTTAGCCCCTTAGCGGAGACGATGCTAAAGTACTTCTGGACTTCTTCGCGAGAGGATGGCCCTCGACCGAGAATATGCTTGAAGGCGAGTTCCAGTGCCCGACTATTGATGAATGGCAGGAAGAAATTCTTCTGATACAGCGGCGACTTCGCCAAGCGACGGACGAATTCCTTCATCGAGATTTCGCCGTTTTTGACTTTTGATTCTAAGTCGGAAACGGATAAGCCATAGGCACGAGTGATGTCTCGCTCGAATAACTGGCGATAAGCCGCTTTGATGACATCATTTTTCTCAACTCCAGACAAGCCTGGTTTCATCGCATACTTGACGCGACGTTCGGCTGCTGCGGAGTAGATCTGCGGTAGTTCCAAGCCCTGTTGGTCGTCAGAAGGTCGCTGACGCAGCTTATTCGCTGGTGCAGATGCTTTGAACTCATTAATCATGACTTCAAAGTACTGACTGACAATTTCTAGAGCCTCTGGATCTTTGCTGAAATAACCGATCGATCCAGCCCGCATCTCCTGAAGTGCAACAATGGTAGCAGGCACCGAGCAAGCATTTTGAATGATTTCCCGCAAGCCGCGAGTATTCACTGTGATGATGTTTGGATCGCCAGCAACGATCGCATACGTGATGTAGCGCAAGAACCAACTCATGTCCCGCAAGGATTTCTGCATATTTGCAGGCCCATACAAGGAGATATTAATCGGCTGAAAGCCCTGGGGAATCGAACCAGCACCAGATGCCGTAAACAGAGAAGTGATATTGGAGAAGAAGCTACCTTTTTCCTCGACAAAGGTGACAGTACCCAAGGTATTTGCACTCTGCTCGGTGCCACTGGCAAAGCTTCTAGATGGTGCCGCTTCAACCATTACAGGTTTTTCCAAGAATGCCATCGGCGAACCACCGACAAAAATTCGGTTGGCTGCACGCGAAACAATTAACTCGGATTTATCGCTAATGATTTTGGCAATATCGATCCGTTTGGCTCCAGACTTAAAATAGCTGGTTAGCTCAGTCAGTTCACCAAAACCAGGGAACCGATCTTGCTGTTCAGCCTGTGAAATGGTCGCAACTGGCAATGTTTGATATAAATTTGGACGGGACAGCGAACTGCCACCACTTGCCTTAATACCCATTAGATCTTAAATCTCCCAACCGAATATTTTGTTAAGTCTAGATCGAGTAGGGTCGAGGCTGTAAGACCTGCCCCTGTGAGGGTCTGAATGGAGATCGGTCGTCAATCCGAGGATCTCCAGTCAACTACCAATATTGCTCACTCGATCGAAATTTGAATAATTGGGTCGATCGAGATGTCTAGTCTCGTTTTCCCGATAGATGAAAATTGTCACTAGCAAAACCAGCACAGCTTTTAGATTAAAACGTTTCGCCTGTTTGTAGCTTGTTTATGAAGAAGTGTGTAGAAATTAAATTCTAGAACGACCTGACCAAGATCCTAGAGGATCTGGGGGCGAAGATTAGAAAAAAGATAAGTTTTGTTACAGAGCGCGGGAGCGCGGGAGCACGGGGGCACGGGAGCGCGGGAGAGTGGGAAGTCATATAATGTTGGGATTTAAACCCAAAGCCTAGATGATTGCAACTAAGACGATGAACATTTTGTGTCAACCTACTTCTGAAGCTTGGTTGGAGCAGACTTTGAGCAATGTCGATACGATTTTGCTCGATCACTCTCACTGTGAGCGGAAAGCCGCCGGAACCGCCGTCAATATGATGTTCCGCTATCCATCTAGTCAAAAACTAGTGCGTCAGTTAACTGCAATCGCTCAGGAAGAATTAGAACATTTCGAGCAAGTTAATCAGATCCTCGAACAGCGCAATATTCCGCTCTCATCTTTGAGCGCGCCACCCTATGGCAAGGAAATGATGAATCAGATTCGCCATCAAGAACCGCATCGGATGTTGGACGCACTCTTGATTTCGGGATTGATTGAAGCCCGCTCCCATGAACGATTGGGATTACTTGGAGCACATTTGCCAGACCCGAAATTAGCCGCGTTCTACCGCAGCTTGATGGCTTCTGAAGCCCGTCACTTTGGGATCTATTGGCTATTGGCAGATACTTATTTTGACAGATCGATCGTCCAAACTCGTCTAGCCGAACTAGCAATAGTTGAGAGCGAAATCCTGGCTACGCTTCATCCAGAGCCAAGAATTCATAGTTAGATTGGTGGATCTATGTTCGAGCAGTACGAAAAATATACGATTCGATCGTGGCAACCGGACGATCGACAGGCGGCTGCGGACGTAATTCAGAATGCGCTGGCAGAATATGGGTTGGGTTGGGAACCTGATGGTGCCGATCGAGATGTGCTAAAAATAGAGGAGTACTATCTGGCGCGGGGTGGTGAATTTTGGGTAGTTGAGCATGAAGGGGAAATCATTGGTACGAGTGCTTATTATCCCGATCCTCATCGGGGCGAGAAAGCTGTCGAAATCCGCAAAATGTACTTATCGCCGAAAGCTAGAGGGCAAGGCTTGGGCAGGCATTTATTAGGGGAATTAGAACGATCGATTCTGACACATGGCTATCACGAAATCTGGATCGAGACGGCGAGTGTTCTAACCGCAGCAGTAAAGCTATATGAGGCGAATGGATACCAACCTGCAACAGGCGTAGAAACAGCCAGATGCGATCGAGTTTACATCAAGTATCTTCAAACATGCTGCGTTCGAGCATAGAAATGTAGCAGATCTGGAAATAATTATCTCGCTAATATCCGTCCAAAAATTCTAAAATTTCGGCATTTGTAGGCTGAGAATCGATCGCTCCAGGTTGTTGGGTAGTCAAGGCTCCAGCCGCTGTTGCATAGCGAACTATCTCCGCTGCCGATTGGGTTCCAGCTCCGAGCTGATGCAATATTCCCGCCACAAAAGCGTCCCCAGCACCCGTTGTATCGACAGTATTAACGACAAAAGCTGGCTGTTGTCCGGTTGCTCCATCTAACCAATACTCACAAATATTGCCACCATCTGTCACGAAAATTCCCTTAGCTTTTGGTAAATATTGACAGAGCGATTGAGGTGATGTTTTGCCATAAATTAATTCAGCTTCCTCCCGCGCAAACTTGACATAATCTGCCAGGGTTAATAGCTGATTAATTTGTGGAATGGCAATTTCTACTGATGTCCAAAAAGTTGGTCGCCAGTTGATATCGACCATGATTTTCACTTCATGCGCTTGGGCTAAATCTACGGCTTTCCAGGTACTTGCCGCACTGTTGGGATAAGCTAAAGCTAACGTGCCCAATAACAAAAAATCTGCATCCCTGAATAATTCTTCAGGTACTTCACTGAGTTGAGCATCGGCAAATTTGTCGGTGGGAATATCACCAAAGCCGCCAAATATTCGATCGCCATCGGCTGTTCTTAGTACTTGTACTTGACGAGTTGGTGCGGTAGAATGAGTCTGAAGTCCAGCAATATCTATGCTTTCAGCTACTAATTTAGCAGACAGTTTTGCACCTGCTTCATCATTCCCAACACAGCCGATAAATTTTGACAGATCTCCCATTTTTACCAATGCACAAGCAACATTTGCAGGCGCGCCACCTGGTAAAGCTGTCCAAGACGTGACGTTTTCACTCCTAACGCCACTCTGATTTGCAAGTAGATCGAACAAAACTTCGCCCAGACAAATGATGGTAGACATAATTAGGCTTTAGGTGTTAGGAATTAGGCTTTAGGGCAATGAAATTATCGACAATTATCAAAGACACATTCGATCGAACATAAATTTTCAGATGAGTACTAATATAGACAGGTTATTGAGCAGCTATCAATATGAGTTGCCAGATGAATTAATTGCTCAGACTCCGGTGGTACCCAGAGATCGATCGAGATTATTAGTCGTCGAACCGAATGATGGCTATCAACATCGCCACTTTCACGAGATCGGTGATTTTTTAGATCCTGGAGATTTACTCGTATTCAATAACACTCGCGTGATTCCAGCGCGGATTTATGGATTTAAGCCTACGGGTGCGGCGGTAGAAATCTTGCTAATTTCTGAGCAAACACATAACTGCTGGTTGGCACTAGTAAAGCCAGGGCGAAAGCTAAAGCTTGGCACTCAAATTATCTTCCCAGCTCGTGACACTCTTGCCAATATCCCCCAGCTTACCGCCACAATTATCGGCACAGACGAGCAAACTGGCGGTAGATTATTACAATTCGATCTACCTGACAATATCCCGTTACTTTCGATTCTCGCTGACTTTGGCGAGATGCCTTTACCTCCCTACATCAATGGTAGGACATCGACCCCCGATCAGTACCAAACCGTCTATGCAAAGGTACCTGGAGCGGTGGCTGCACCAACAGCCGGACTACATTTTACACCCGAATTGCTCGATCGATTATTAGCTCAAGGTATCAACCAAACCCATGTTACCCTCCATGTCGGTATCGGCACTTTTCGCCCCGTCGAAGTCGAAGATATCACCACCCACCAAATGCACCATGAATGGCTAGAAATATCGCAGGAATCGATCGATCTAATCGCCGCCACAAAAGCCGCTGGTGGGAATGTATACGCGATCGGGACTACGGCAGTCCGAGTATTAGAAACAGCCGCTCAGACAGGCAAATTGCAGCCTTACAGCGGCAATACCAATATCTTTATCTACTCTGGTTATCAGTGGCAAGTAGTCGATGGCTTAATTACCAATTTTCACCTCCCAGGATCGAGCTTGATGATGTTAGTTAGTGCCATGATTGGTA
>JANXVE010000088.1 GCA_025351825.1 Chamaesiphon sp. 341R_metabat_111
AGCGCATCGCTCGTCGCCATCCTCCATTGCTGGTTGGCTGCGCTCAACATAGCGTGGAGGATCGCTCCTCATCTCGCTCGTCTTTCATCCCAACCCAAATCAAAGATTATGGGTTGGGGATTCCCGCCTGCCTAGCTAAAAATCGGGTCTGTGTATTTATTTGTTAAGCGCAGGATTATTACCAAATTGTTGAATCACAGATATTATTAAAGCAATTAGAACAACTACCCCCAAATCTCGCCGAAAATAATTAACACCTTGGGTAATTTCGAGGATCGACCAGTAGAAAAGAGAACTAAAAGCTAAGATATCTAAGCCAATTTTAACTGGACTCGTTTGAAAGACCAACTTGAGCAACGTGGCTGACACCCAAATTACGATCGGTAGATTGGGCGGTTGCCAGATGACAATTTGACCAGCAGCGTCTCGAAATAATCGATCGAATAAAGTATTATGCATTAGTTTAATTCAGGTGAATCTAATTAAATCTTTGCGCCGCCATTAGCACAAATTTCTTGACCTGAGATCCATCGTGCTTCTTCACTTACCAAAAAGGCCACAATGTCAGCAATATCCTGAGGTGTGCCCACACGATTGAAGGGTGAGCTAGCGGCAGCTTGCTGCTGATGTTCGGGTGAGAAACGGCCAAACATGCCAGGTACAACTGGCCCAGGTGTAACGGTATTGACCGTGATATCTCGATCTCCGACCTCTTGTGCCATCACTTGGGTAAATAGCTTGACTGCCGCTTTGCTGGCTGCATAAACGGACATTCTGGCACTAGGATGCAACGTTGTTGTTGAAGAAATATTGACAATTCGGCCATTATTGGCCATGTGTTTTGCAGCTTCCTGCAAGGAAAATAAAACGCCACGAACATTTAGGTTAAACACCCGTTCATAGTCTTCTACTGTTACTTTTTCGATGGCGTTAATCTCCCCACCAATCCCAGCATTATTAACCAAAATATCGAGTTTACCAAAGTAGTCGAGTGTCTTGGCAAACAAGGTATGAATATCGGCTACTTTGCTCAAATCTGCCTGAATGGAGACACTCTTCCCTCCGGCATCACAAATCGCGTCTACAACTTCATTTGCATCCTGTTCGCTCCCAGAATAGTTGACTACGACGTATGCACCATCTCGTCCCAATCGCTCGGCAATCCCGCGTCCGATCCCGCGCGATCCGCCTGTGACGATCGCTACTTTTCCCATTAAATCTGTCATATTGAAGCTGCTCCTAACTATGTCGATAAATTGCTTAACCACCGTGGTTTTGGGCTAAAGATCGCCAACCTACAGATATGGATTCGATCGACTATTAACGTTTTTAGAGTGGGATCTAAATCCCCACTCTAAAAACCCCAATTATCAATTAATTTGCGTGCTGAGATTTGCCTGCGGCTTGGACATCATGTTCGGTTTTAAGCCGAGACACGACATTAAATGCACTGGCACTTGGATAAGTGTCGTCTTCCTGCACACCTTCAGTGGGGCCACCGATTTCATGCCAAGCATCTAGACCACCCATTACATGAGTTACGGCTTTGAAGTTAGCAGCTCTGAGCATTTCGGCGGCGGTGTGCGCTTGCTCATCAGTGTCGCCGTAAATGTAAAGATCGCGAGTGGGTTGGAGTGTGGACTTCATTTCTGCCAACTGCTCCATCGGCATCGACATCGCCCCAGTGATACGTTCGCGATTGAAGGCTTCATGTTCGCGAATATCAATTATTGATAATGCTGGTTCGCCCCACTCTAGCCGTGTTTTGAGGTCGTAAGCAGTTGATTCCTCTTGGAGCACAACGGGAGTGGGTGTCAGGTTGCCCAGAGCATCTTGCACGCCTTCAATCATATCGTGTAAATTTGCCATGACTCGATCTCCTATATTTTTTGCACTGCTGTTCTAGCATCTCAATATCTACTAAAAATCACCTCTGTCTAAAGGTAGAACATTAAATTAGTTGATAGTTGATAGTTGATAGCTAGGGTTTTAGGATGAGGATTTAACCTTTGCAGGGTGGGCAATGCCCACAAGCTAGGCTTCAAGCACAATCTATTTCACAAATAATTGCACCGACCTACTTAGTACGCTTTAAATCTTCATTTTGATAGATTCGTTGTAAATCAAAAGTATCTCGATCGAGTGATGTAAATTGTGAGCAATTAATCGATTATTAGACAGAATGCACTTAACCGCGAGTGTTTGCCCATGACAATTTTTTAGTGCCAAGGAGCGAAAATCTTGACCGTTCAGCATCTACCGATCGACCCATTGCCGATAGCGCATGAGTTAGCCGCTTGCCCAGTTGAAATCACCGATCTACTCGCTCAAATCGTCCCCATTACCGATTTTTGTGCGGCGAATGCGGCGACGATCGATCGCAGTGGAGCCTTTCCCGTCCAGGAATTTGAGCTAATTGCTGCGGCAGGTTTATTGACGGCACCTTTAGCGCGTACTTGGGGGGGATTGGGATTGAGAATCGATGGTAGTTCGATCGCCAAATTGCTGACGCTGCTGACCCAGATCGGTCGATCGAATCTAGCCGTGGGGCGGATCTATGAGGGGCATGTCAATGCCTTGCAACTAATTCAGACTTTTGGCACTCCCGCCCAGATCGAAACTTTTGCTACCGCCGCTCACCAGCACAAAATATTTGGAGTCTGGAATGCCGAAGAAGCGGATGGTGTGACCATCATGCCGCTGGGCAATGGCAAGTATCGGCTAGCAGGTGCCAAAACATTCGCTACTGGTTGCGGCTATGTCGATCGACCATTTATTGGTGGAGCCTTGCCCAATGGGGCTTGGCAACTGTGTATCGTGCCGATGGATGAAGTCGCCACCGTCAGCGATCCGAGCTGGTGGCAACCTGCGGGGATGCGCGCAACTGCTAGCTGTAAGGTGGATTTTACGGGGGTAATCCTGGACGAGAGCATGTTAATCGGGCAACCTGGGGATTACTACCGTCAGCCCTGGTTGACGGCTGGGGTGGTCAGATTTGCCGCAGTGCAGTTGGGTGGAGCCGCAGCGTTATTTGATGCTACCCGCCAATTTTTGCAGAGGATCGATCGCACCAAAGATCCCTACCAAGAGGAGCGGCTGGGCAGAATGGCACTTGGGATCGAAAGTGGTCAACTCTGGCTTCAGGGGGCAGCTAGCCAGCTCGAACAGTATCATCCGATCTTTGCTGGAGATCCGGCGACAGCTCACCCCCAAGCTATGGCTCTAGTTGCCTACACCAATATGGTACGCACCGCGATCGAGCAAATTGGAATGGAAGCGATCCAGCTCTGCTCTCGATCCGTTGGCACACGGGGACTATTGCCGCCGCACTCGATCGAACGGATCGTGCGCGATCTGACTCTCTACCTGCGTCAGCCTGCCTTTGATGCCTCGATCGCTTCCGTCGGACAGTACGTGCTCAAGACAGATATTAACGATACCCTGTGGAATCATGGACGATCTACGTGAAGACTGGAGACGCGCTTCAGTTAGCCATTCGGTGTTGCCGTTACGACGGAAATCGACCTCGATCGACTCTGGGATATTGCTGGCAGATCCCGCTGCTTTACCCATCTGCAACATTCACACCATCAAACGACAGCGAGTGCTGATCGTGGCACCCCATCCCGATGATGAGACGCTAGGTTGTGGTGGGGCGATTTCCTTGCTCTGTCGTCAAGGCTACGATGTCAGCGTGCTGATCGTCAGCGATGGTACAGCTTCCCATCCCAATTCTCAAAAATATCCTGCTCCAAGACTGCGGTGGATTCGATCGCAAGAAACCCTCACCGCCCTGGAAATATTGGGCGTAAAGCGATGGGCAATAACTTTTTTGCACCTCAAAGATGGTGCCATCCCCACCGTAACTGCACCCAAGTTTCATGCAGCGAAAGTCCGCTGCCGTGAATATCTACAAGCAACTGTACCCGATACGATCTTTGTCCCGTGGCGACGAGATCCACATCCCGATCATCGAGCCACTTGGCAATTGATTCAAGCAGCAATTTTGAGCTTGGAAATCACACCACAAGTGATTGAATATCCAATTTGGGACTGGGATCTTCCCCAGCAAACAACAGCGGATTTGAGTCAAATTAGTGGGTGGCGATTAGATATTAAGTCGGTATTAAAGCAAAAAACTCAGGCGATCGAGTCTTATCGATCGCAATTGGGACAACTCATCGATGACGATCCGCAGGGTTTCTGCTTGAGTGCCGAAATGTTGACTAATTTTACCCGTCCTTGGGAAGTTTATTTTGAAGAAATAATTTAGTGGATGGTGGATAGTGTTTGACAAAAATGTATTTTTACTTCAATGGGATATCTAATGAATTCTTCTAATCTACAATCGCTAACTACCGAATTTTTCGAGCAACTTTACCGAGAAAATCCCGATCCGTGGCAGTTTGCTACTAGCGAGTACGAAACGAAAAAATATGCGACAACGCTGAATGCACTGCCACGCAATCTCTATCAAGCTGGATTTGAAATTGGCGGCTCGATCGGAATTTTGACTGAAAAACTGGCGCGGCGGTGTCAGTCACTGCTATCTGTAGATGTCTCGCCGACTGCTCAAGCGCAAGCAATCGATCGGTGTCAGCAGCTAACTAATATCAAGTTTGAGCTGATGTCAGTGCCAGAATCATTCCCCACTGGCTCCTTCGATCTGATTGTCCTGTCAGAGGTAGGATACTATTGGTCTTGGGAGGATTTGCACAAAGCTCAAAGTCTAATACTCGATCGGTTGCGACCTCAAGGTCATTTATTATTAGTACATTGGACTGTCGATCGGGGCATATTGCCTCTAACTGGCGATGAAGTACATCAGGACTTTTTACGATTAGTGCCCGACAAACTCAAGCGAATTAAAAGTTTAACCGAGGACAAATATCGGCTAGATTTATTTGAAAAAATTTAGTAGAATAGCTCCCCGAATTATTAGAGAAATCGGGGAGCTAAAATCAACCAGGATGATGATTTAAGGTGGATAGATATTGACGTAGCTCCCTAATCGCAGCCATAGCGTCGATCGGTTGCCAACGGCTCAAATAATGATGTTGTTGATGCTGAGTAACTCGATCGACTAGTTTGCCAAAGGTAAGATCTTTGAACAATTCATCGAATAGCCAATGAGCAGACACTCCTAACTGGCTGGCTAGTGGCTCTACCTCATCCACGGAGATTTTTGAGTCAAATAATAATTGCTGCCAGATCGATCGCAACTTGTGCCGCGATCGAAACCAACCAACGATCGCAGCGGCGGGTGCGACTTTTAATGTCGAACCTGCTGAGAGTTCTGTCCAGTTGCGAAGCTGGGCTGCTAGTCCCACTGGCGAACGACCCGATACTCGCGCAGAAGTTGTCACCTGTACCAGAGGACTGTGGCGAAACCGCGCATCGACACGGAGGAGGGATTGATAAAAAGCTTCATCTTCCGGCGTTCTGACTGGGGGAATCCCCCCAGCTTTGGCATACATCTCAGCGGTTACAGCGAGACTCGCCCCGTAGTGTTGATAGTGGCGTGGGAGTGGATCGTAGGGATCGGGATCGAGACGAAACTCAACCTGAGCGACAAGCGAGCGATAGCCAACTTCCTGCAAAAAGTGAGATTTTGCTTGGGGATGGAGAGCCTGACGGCTGTGTCGATCGGTTAGAATTCGCCCACCGACAGCATCTACTCCGCTCCCAATTTCATGCAAGATTGCGGCAATCCAGGTAGGTGAAGCGATCGTATCACCATCGGTTGAAGCAATGACTCCTCGGCTGCGTCCCACACTCATCAGCCGCAGAGCGGCTTCATCCATCAGCATTTTTCTGACATGCCCGATGTATGCCAAGTCTGGCGGTAGTGTCACCTCCGCCACATGTAGGACTAGATCTGGATGCTGCTGGGCGAACTGACGTGCGATCGTCGCCGACTCATCGCTACAATTATTAGCTAAGACAATAATCTCATAGGTGCGCGGGTTCAAAGGCTGTCCATCCAGACAAGTCTGATTTGCCAAAGCTGTGAGCGTTGTGACGATCGTCTGTGCTTCATCCTTGGCTGGAACGATGACACTGACTTCGCACTGCGGTAATGGCGGGACACCAATGAGAGCTGCTGGAGTAGTTCTAGTCGCAACGGGTTCAACGATCGTCATTTTGCTCTACTCGTGTCAGGAACATTATTTGATAAGGAGTTTGGTACCCCGTCACTAATTGCGGGATCTGAAAGTGGTACTACAGGAGTTAGTGAGTTAATCGACGTACTCGCTAGATGCACGAACGATAACCCCAAAGCTACTGCCGCTAGTAGATAACTGTGAATTGTATATAAATGCTCTAGACTAATCGTGCTGAGAGTATCGCCACCCAACAATAATTGGCGCAGCCATTGACCGATGAAGGGGACGCTTTCAATAATTGATAGCTCAATATTTAGTCGCCAATAGCCTAATTGCGACCACTCCAAATTCATTGCCGTCCAACCTAGCCCGATTCCCGTCAGAGTCAAGAAAATCCCCGAGATCCAACCGACAATCCAGCCCCCCAGCATTTCGCGCCCCACAAACATCACGATGATTTGCACCAGGGAGACGGCAATTAGACCATTGCCAGCAATGTTGTGCAAACTTCTAATCAACCAACCGTTATTTACCTGGTTATTGATATATTCGATCGAAGCGTGGGCACCTGCCGTTGAAGGCGTGTAGTAAAAAGCGATCGACACACCCGTAATCGCGGCGATGAGACACAATACGAACATCACGATCGCCAAGATGGTAGCTAGTTTTCGGAGCAAAAGGTTCGCACGTATGGTGTCCATAGCAGGGTTTAGCCTTGGTGATAGTTGAGAGGTTTGAGATGATGCGGAGATCTTTACCCCACACAAGTCCGTTTGAGTGGCTGCGGAGATTTTTACCCCACCCTAGCCCTCCCCTTGGAAAGGGGAGGGGACAAGAGTTCCCCTACTAAGTTGAAGGTAGTCAAAGATAACCTAGCTCCTCCCCTTTATAAGCTACCGTGTATACACAAGTTGGATGGACTTCGTTTCGAGATCTAGATCCCCCCTAGCCCCCCTTTTTAAGGGGGGAACCGGATCCGGAAGTCCCCCTTTTTA
Source organism: Chamaesiphon sp. 341R_metabat_111 (assembly GCA_025351825.1). Classification (GTDB taxonomy): domain Bacteria; phylum Cyanobacteriota; class Cyanobacteriia; order Cyanobacteriales; family Chamaesiphonaceae; genus Chamaesiphon. The sequence continues at coordinate 7,103 of JANXVE010000088.1, forward strand.
AGGGGGATTTAGGGGGATCTCTAGAGTTTTCGCTTTTCT
>JANXVE010000115.1 GCA_025351825.1 Chamaesiphon sp. 341R_metabat_111
TGGGTACCCATGAAGGGCACCCCTACAGGTTAATTGTGTAGGGGTGCCCTTCATGGGTACCCTCTTAACCTCCGATACTCATCCATCCACCAATTAAAATGTCTACCAGCATTAACATCATCGGCTGCGGCATTATTGGCGCGACAATAGCGTATGAACTCAGTCAATCGAGTGAGTGTCAGATTCATGTCTACGACTCACAGCAGCCAAATCAAGCGGCTACAGGTGCGGCTCTCGGTGTGCTGATGGGCATCATCAGCCAAAAGATCAAAGGACGCGCTTGGAACTTCCGCAAAGAGAGCATTACTCGTTATCAGAGCCTCATCCCCGAACTCGAAAAACTCACCGGATTAGAAATTCCGTACAATTCTCAGGGCATTGTCAAAATTCTGCCACATGATGAAGATTTGGCGAAATGGGAGCAATTAGTCACCACCCGTACCGAGCAAGAGTGGCAACTAGAACTCTGGAATTCACGCAAAGTTGCAACTAAACTCCCCCAACTCAATCGCCAATTTACAGGTACCGCCGTCTACTCACCGCAAGATTTACAGGTAGATCCAGTTGCCCTCACCAATGCCCTAATCGCTGCGGCAAAGAAGAATGGGGCGAAATTTCATTTCGATCGATCGATCGAGTCTATTACGACAGACAACCCACTGAGCTGTGATATTTCTACACCTGACCGATCGATAATTACTAGTGATTGGGTTATCGTCACTGCTGGCTTGGGTTCAACCAGCTTACTTGCACCACATGCTTCGATTGAAATTCAGCCTGTGTTAGGACAAGCCTACCAAATTCGGCTACCTAAAGCACTAGGAAATCCCGACTTTCAACCAGTGATTATTTCTGATGATGTAAATATCGTCCCCTGTGGCGGTAATGATTATTGGGTGGGTGCGACAGTTGAGTTTCCGGTTGATGGTACGATTGATGCGGAAGCAGCAGCTCTGGAACGAATCAAGCAAATCGCGATCGATATTTGCCCGATGTTAGCCACTGGTGAAATTATTCGCACCTGGCAAGGATTACGCCCTCGCCCTAACCATCGCCCAGCCCCAGTGATCGATCGAGTTGGCGCAAATAAACGAGTGTTAGTGGCTACGGGACACTATCGCAACGGGATCCTACTCGCACCAGCAACCGCTCGAATCATCAGCGATATGTTAGTGGTGGTTTAGTGGTTTAGTGGTTTAGCAGTGATTAGATGCCAATAATGTACTTTCGCCACTCGACATGAGAGCCGTTATTCACATGATTTATCGCCTCATAGTGAAGACTGCTATGGGGACGGCGGGGTTGGTTTTTGAGTGGTAGATTGGCTTCCTTCGGCGTGCGGCTACCCTTTTTGACATTGCAGCGCATACAAGCCGTGGTCAAATTTTCCCAACTAGCGGCACCACCACGAGAGCGGGGGATAACATGATCTAGGGTGAGTCCATCATCCTTGCAGCCGCAGTATTGGCAGGTGTGAGCATCCCTATTGAGGATGTTGCGCCGCGTGAGGGGAATTTCTCGATAGGGCACTGTAACGTAGTGCCGCAACCGAATCACCGTAGGGAGGGGAAAGTCACGGTGCAAAAATTTGCCGTTATGTTCGATCGATTCTGCCTTCCCTTTGAGCATCAAGATCGCCGCGCGTCGCCAACCAGTAATGTTGAGCGGCTCATAGGAAGCATTTAACACCAGCACTTTGCTCATGTCTGCTTTGAAAATTGGAAACCTAATTTACCAGATGCTAACACAGATTCTCCTGGGTAGCTTCCTCCCCGCCTCTGAGCCTCAAACCTGACTCAATTCGGCAACATCTGCCGCCGACAATTCCCAGCCCAGGGCTGCGGCATTTTGCTCTACCTGAGCGACAGTTTTCACACCTGGAATCGGAATGACACCAGGCTGACAGATCGACCAATTCAGGGCGACTTGAGCGGGTGTCTTCGAGTATTTTTCGCCCAATTGATTAAGCTTATCAAATACTGGCTGTAGCTTCTGCAAACCAGCCGCCTGAAACCGCTTGTCAAGACTTCGTGCCCCACTCGGTAGATTGGTGGCGGTATATTTACCAGTCAGTAATCCCTGAGCCAGCGGACTATAAGCCAAAATAGTTACACCCAGCTCCCTTGCTGCATCCATCACTCCATTAGTTTCGATCTCGCGGGCGATCAATGAATACCGCATTTGATTGACAGCCAGGGGCACACCGCGCCGAGCTAATAATCGATGCGCCTCGCGGAGCTGTTGGGCATTATAGTTGCTGACTCCGACGGACTTAATCCTGCCTTGCTCGACTTCATCAGCGAGAGCATTCATCAGCCCCTCCTGATTCAGAAATGACGGTGCGGGGAAATGAACCTGATACAAATCCATCGATGGCAATTTCAACCGCTTTAAGCTAGCTGTCACCGCATCAGCAACATCTTCCTTCCGAAACCGCCACGGCAAGGGCATGTATTTGCTGGCAATCTGGACATCAGCATTGGTTTCCTTGATGAATTTACCCAGCAATTCCTCAGACTTGCCCAATCCATAAACCTCAGCCGTGTCGATGAAAGTAATGCCTCGCTCTAGCATCGCTTTAAATGCTAGCCGCAAATCACTTTCACCATAATCCTTCCCATAGCCCCAAAACAGAGAATCACCCCATGCCCAAGTACCAAATCCCATCGCTGTAACTTCAATACCAGTAGTGCCAATAGTCGTAGTTGCCATGATTTTAGAGTAGGAAGGAAGAATATCCCCTAATTCTAACTAAAACACCAGTTGCACATGGCTGTCGATCGCCTAATATACTAGAGTATTTCAAAGTACTAAGTTAGCAGCATTGTAATCGCCGATGTCTATGGTTCGATCGAATGATCTTGATTGGGAACAGCAGCGGGCTTGGGTCGAAATTAACCTGTCTGCGCTGGTACACAATGTGCGTCAGATTCGGAGTTTATTGGCACCTAGTGTCCAGATCATGGCGGTAGTCAAAGCCGATGCTTATGGACATGGATCGATCGATATTGCCCGTACTATTATCGCTGAAGGTGTGGAATGGCTGGCAGTAGCGACGGTGACTGAAGGGATCGAACTCAGGCAAGCCGGAATAGTTGCCCCAATTTTGATTTTGGGTGGTGTAAATAGTGAGGTGCAAGTACAAGCGATCGTCAAATGGGGACTCCAACCAACTATTTGCACGATCGATCAGGCAATTTCGATCTCAAAAGCTATGGCTCGACTGCAACCTAGCCCAGCATTATCCGTTCAGATCAAGCTCGATACTGGCATGTCTAGATTGGGGGCAGATTGGCAGCAAGCCGTCACATTCTTTGAGCAGGTTGTCAGATTGCCATATCTCCAGATCTGTGGCTTGTACTCCCATCTAGCCACCGCTGACGAGATCGATCGAACTGTGCTGGAGTTGCAGTTAGACAGATTCGAGCAAGCAACGAGCGCAATTAGTGCCGCTGGATATTCCCTACCCCTGCTTCACTTGGCAAATTCGGCAGGGATATTGGTTGGCGACAGGCTACACTACCAGTTGGTTCGATCGGGATTGAGCCTTTATGGACTCTGCCCAGCTCCTCACTTGCAGCCAAAGATCGATCTTCAGCCAGTACTGAGTGTCAAAGCCAGAGTCAACCAAATCAAGGATATTGCCGCAGGCACGGGAGTAAGCTATGGTTATCGGTTTATTGCCGATCGAGATATGCGATTGGCAGTTGTTGATATTGGCTATGCTGATGGGATTCCGCGCCGCCTGTCAAACCGAATGCAGGTAATAATTCGAGGTCAATTGATGCCGCAAATTGGCTCGATTACGATGGATCGAATCATGATTGATATTACTCAAATTCCCGATCTTCAAGTCGGCGAGATCGTCACAATTTTGGGGCGAGACGGTAATGTCCAAATTACCGCAGATGATTGGGCGAACGAACTAGGCACCATTTCTTGGGAGATTCTTTGTGGTTTTAAGGGTCGATTGCCGAGGGTTAGTGGTTTAGTGGTTTAGTTGATAGTGGTTTAGTAAATTACAACGCATGTACATTTGAATCAATTCTCGGACTGAAAATTCACAGCAAAACCTATGTAAATTCAGAATTTACCACCCACCGTACACCATTCACTATCCACCAATATCAAGAATTGCGAAAAATTCCAGTTTTCAGCATAGAAAATAGTGTATATGTATTTAGGTAAACGGCATTGCAATCAATGTCGATCGATATAAAAGACAAGGAGGCGATCGCGAGTGGACGAGTCCTATCACACTTATCTCAACCGCGTGGCAAAAATGACCCTACCCGCCACCTATGAGTCTCAGGTCAAAAATATTCAAGAGTCGCCTAAATTCAGGTTGATGGCGGATGGGAGTCGGGAACCAGTATCTTTTCCTGGTTATTCGATCGTTACACCACCAGGGGCGGCAGATCCGGCAAATGCTGGAGTTTATATAGATTTAGCTGAGTGTCAGCAACAGCTTATCAAACAATTGGAGCCAGATTTATTAGTTCTGGTAGAGCCAGCCAGTTTTCACTTCACTCTAGCTGACTTAATTTGGGATAGTGCTTATCGGATGGCAATTGATGCCAAACCTGATTTTGAGGCTAAATTATTCGATCGAATTGAGGATAGTTTCAAAATCTATCAAAGCTCAGTTGTCGAAACCAAGCCAATTCGCTGGCAAATTATGGGATTGACCGTCCGACCGCGCGCGATCGAGGTAAGCTTAGTACCCAAGGATGAGCATAGTTATAACCAAATTATCGCTTTCCGACGGGCTATCTATCAAAGTTCGAGCCTGATTTCTCTGGGAATCGAGCAGCAGTACTATTTTACGGCTCATACGACAGTAGCTTATTTTGGCAACGTCAATCGGGAGATCGATCGCGCTCGGCTGAGTAATACGTTGCAAGAGTACAATATGCACTGGATCGATCGTCCCCAAGAAATTCTATTAGCACAAGGGGAATTGCGGAAGTTTACAGATATGTATACTTACGAGCGAGAACCACATTTCCCGATCGTCCAATTGTAGTCGGTAATCGGTAATCGATCGTACTTGAGTTGTTGCGGAGATCTTTACCCCACCCAACCTCCCCTTGGAAAGGGGAGGAGCCAGGTTATCGTTGACTATCTTCAAGCTAATGTGGGATGAATTTCTCCTTGAAAAGTGGGACTCTTATCCCCTCCCCTTTCCAAGGGGAGGGCTAGGGTGGGGTAAAGATCTATGCAGCACCTCAAACTAATTCCGAATCACTCGATGATCCTTAATCTGAACCCCACAGGATGCCAATCTTGCTTCCCAACCATTTCGATTTCCAATCGTCTTCGTCTCGCTAAATAGTCCTGCCTTTTCTTCAGCCTTAGTACACTTGGCAAACTTTGCGTAAAGTGGATAATTCTCACTGACGAATGTTTCCTTGCGATGCAAAATTGGTGGATTATCATATTCCGAATAGTCGCGAAACTTCAGACTCAAATCTCGCAGATCGATTAACATCGCCCACTGTAATGCTGGATGCGCGACAGTATCAAAATCAGGATAATAGAGATAGGAGATACAGGGCTTTTCAGTATTAAATTTGATAATGTTTGCATCTTCAGTCCCGCCAATATTCCGACTCGCACACCCTTCATATAGTCGCAGTTTTGGGTCGATTTGATTCAATGCTGAGACATGGACATAGAGAGCCATCGGTAATAATTTACCAATTTTACTGTGCTGGCAAGCCTTTTTGATAATGCCTGGTTCACCGATTTTAAATAATAGTCGATCGGCAACTTCACACGCTTCATCATAACTACCAAAAAAAGCTTTGATATCTGCTCGAATTGCTGGGGATAAGTTCTTGATACTGCGTCCCTTGCCAAAGTGAGCCAGAGCTAAATAGACTTGTAAATCTAACGATCGCTGATAAGCAATTGCATCCCATTCTGCTTCATCAGTAGCAGTTAAAACAATTTGAAATGCGCGTTTGAGATTGCCAAATTCCTGATTTAATTCTGGTTCTAGTTCTAATTCACCCTTAATTGGAATTCGTCCCCGCTGACTGACAAAATTCATCAAAGGTGCCAATTGCACCTGATAGTCCTCAAACCGCTTGCTCTCAATCCGCACCCGTGGTGTAGACATCCGCGTATACAGTCTCGCCGCTCGAAAACTCTCGGCTTGAGCCAGATCCCGAAATACTAAGAATACCCCCAAGCCAATTGGGATAGCATCGACAGTGAGAACCCGATCGATATATTCTTTTAGTTCTGCTTGTTGATAATATTTCTGAAAGGTATTGCGCTTAGTTAAAATTCCATCCCCGTAAGCTAAGACACCCCGCAAATCATTGACCAAAATCTGAGCAGCGACAATTAATGCTTGCCCTGTTAATTCCCAGGCATGTGCTAATGCTCGATCGCGTTCAGCCAGATCTTCAATCACATTAATGATATAGCTTAAATTAACTACATCTGCCGATCGCACCTCAACATCTGGGAAATAATAAGGATCCCAACCTTCACAAATATAACCAGATGATTTTAGTCTTTGAACATCTCCACCAATGCCACAACCATAGTCAAAAATAGTTGTCTCTGGAGTAATAATACCCGACTCGATCGCCAATCGCACCGGACGAGACAATTCAACTCGCGT
>JANXVE010000117.1 GCA_025351825.1 Chamaesiphon sp. 341R_metabat_111
GTAGAAATACTCATAAAAATTAACCTAATTGGGACTGATAAATACTTGGGTCAAGCTAGCTGAAATTATGTATTTTTAGCAGGACGATCGGCTTGAAAATACTGCTCTAAGATCTGCTTGACAGATTCGATCGCTAAACTATTGCGATCGGCTACTTTGTCGTCAGGGTGAGAGACATTAGCATGAATATAGTCCAGTAAATCCAGATAAATATTGCCTAGCTTGCGAGATACTTTGGTCTGATAGTTGTTTGTCAGCTTGGTAATCTCGATCGGACTAAGTTCTGCCCAAGATCTGGAATCTTGTCGATCGATATTAGCTGCAATAAATCGATCTTGGGCAATGAGATAAGCGATTTCGCTCTGCTTCAAGTGCTGATGGTGGTAGAGTACAACCATTTTTTGAGCCTCCGCAGGTAGGTTGTTGATGAATCGATCGATAACTGTGAACAACTGTCCCAATATCTGCGTCGATTCGTCGATATCTGGTGCGGGTAAACTAGCATAGCGATCGATCGAAATAGAGCGAGATCGGTCGTCATAACTATGCACTACGGGACTAGCATTAGCCCGAATCAGACTGCCAACTCGATCGATTCTACTGCCTAATTCGGCAATCGTGATATCGATTCTCCGTTGGAGAGGCTCCGCCAACGAGATTGCCTGTACTGCTGCCAAAATCTCTTGCCAATCAGCCGATCCTAGCTTATTTACACTGACTTTCGATCGCTCCAGGTAGCTCTTAAATACCTTACAAATTGAGATATCCAATTCCAATTGCTCTGGCACAATATTGGCGACTAAAGCTGCTCGCACCTTCGTATGGCTCGATCTAGCCACAACCCCCAGATTTGATAAGCCAAAATAAGGACGACCATTTGCCCTCAAGCTGGTGTAAGCATGATATTTCACTACTCGATAAGTCCATGCCTGCAAACCAACGAACAAATTCGGGTGGTACTGAGGATCGAAACCTGCTAGGAGATTCCGAACGCTCAATGTGGGCGAAACTAACTGTTCAAATAATTCTGGCGACTGTTGCGAACTAGGAATTTTTCGCCAAATATGACATGCTGCTTTGACAGTCATCGCTCCAATCCAATTAAACCAGCAATTATCGCTACTTAGTGGGGATTGAGCCAATGCCGACCGATATAAATTATCGACGATCGTGGCGATCGATTCTTGCGATGATTGAGTTTCTGCCAATCGATCGAAATAAGTATTCACCAGATCGAGATTCGATCTCGACACGCCCCCAAGATCCAAATTTCCGGCTTGACAGACAGCCAGCACTGCCTTTGGATCGCATTTCCAGGCGATCTGGATCGAGCCAGATGGATGTACCTGCCACCTGTCGATCGATCGATAAAATATACTTAAAGGATTGATGGTCATAGATTTGGCATCGCTTGGCTCTAGTTTCGCAGCAGAAGTTAATTATTGATTGAGACAACTACTGGATTTTATGCACAAAAAAAGGCGCGATCTTGATGGATCGCTCCTTTTTAAGATTGCACTAGATATACTCAAATCTCGTGCCAGTATATGAAAACTAGCAAAAGCGTAGATCCAGGGTACCCATTAAGGGCACCCCTACAGGTTAATTGTGTAGGGGTGCCCTTAATGGGTACCCTCTACGCTAAGTAATAGTATTTTCAAACCGCTGAAGTTAATCCTAGCGACGAACTTGCAATACCGAGATCGCCCGTTGATACTGGGGATCTTGCTTGCCGCCCATCAAGGCTGGCGAGTCAGAGAGGTTTTGCCGATCCATGCTATTGAGATCTACTTTGATATCTGGTGTTACGCCTTTGTGCCCGATATCCGTACCATTGGGCGTGTAGTAGTGAGCGACTGTCACCGCCATTCCCGAACCGTCGGAGAGGGAGTGGACGGATTGAACTAGAGCTTTGCCAAATGTCTGAGCACCGACAATTTGGGCGCGGCGGTTGTCCTTGAGTGCGCCTGCGAGAATCTCACTGGCACTCGCGGAGTTGCCATCTACCAATACCGCCATCGGCAGTTGCGTCAAAGCACCCTGCACGGCACTAAAATTTTCGTTACCGCCTTTGCGATCGACAGTTTTAACGATCGTGCCGTTGTCCATCCACATTCTGGCGATTTCGACACTAGCTTGGAGTAGTCCACCAGGATTGCCACGCATATCTAGCACGTAAGCATTCACCTGTTTGCGGTTGAGATCCTTGATGGCTTTTTCCATCTGCTCGGCTGAGTGGGAGCTAAATTCAGATAGGCGAATATACCCGACTTTCAGATTGCCTTCTTGTTTTAATTCAGAGAATACTGAAGATACTTCGATTTGGGCGCGGGTGAGCGGAATATCGAAGGGGAGCTTGCCACCACGAGCGATTTTGAGCGTAATTGATTTGCCAATCTCGCCCCGAATCAGGCTAATTGCTCCCTCAAGCGTCATGTTCTGGGTCGATTTGCCATCGATCGCCACAATCGTATCACCAGCCTTGATTCCAGCTTTAGAGGCTGGGGAATTATCGATCGCTTCGGCGACGATCAATTGCTTGGTTTTGGGGTTGGCTTCCAATTTGATGCCGACACCAGACATTTCACCACTGGTTTGATTATTGAGCGATTGAAACTGCTGTGGATCCATGAAGCGGGTGTAAGGATCGCCCAATTTTCGCAGGATCGATCGAATGGCGATGTGTGCCTCCTGACGATTGCTATAGTTGCGTTTGAGCAATTCCATCCTGGTTTTTTGCCAGTCCAATCGATTGAATGTCCCATCTACATATTCCCGATTGACGATCTGCCAAGCTTCGTCAACGACGGCTTTGGGACTATCTTTGAAGGAGGCAACGGCAGAGCTAGCACAAATTGGTAACAGTGTTGCCAGGAACGCTCCGGTAAACATGGCTCCACGCAAGGCTAATTGATGTTGCCAAATAGATCGGGCTGTAGATGGTTTAATCATAGTGAAGATAATGCCAGTGCTTGGAATTGGTTACTTGAGATATCTAGAAATTGCGACAGAGTAAAATAACTTATCCAGCTAATTTAACTCGATCGTCGTAGCTGAGGCTTCAGATAATACTTTTTATTCAATACACGTCAAAAAACTTATTAAACCGTAACTTAAAATATGCTGAATAACTCGACGGGTTGATGGTGTATGCACAATTCTAATCACTAGAATCGAAATTGTCATCGATCGGATCGCCAGATCTACTGAATTAAATTGGGATCGTTGGGACCAGATTGAGATCGTGACTGGTAAATGTATCACTAGATGCCAAATTTAGATCTTTACGACCACATCGAGCTGCAAAATTGCATCGATCGCACAAACCTTTGGACGCGGCTACTTGGGGGAAAGGTTCCCGCAGGTGCTGGTAAGCATCGAGCCAATCGGTGAGCTTGGCGAGTAATTCCAGCAGATCTGTTTTGGTTTGAGTATGTTGCTTGAGCGTATAACTAATCTTGACCGATTTGGGCTGGGGTGTAGACTGGATGAACCAATAGCTAAACGCAATTTGCTTGGGGACATAATTGCTAGTTTCGGCAAGTACATATAAGTAGAGTCGCGTTTGCCATTCTAGATCTAGATCTTTCTTATATTTAGGTAGTGGGTAAGTTTTCCAGTCAATAATATCTGCTCGATCTGGGTGCAAAATTACCAGATCGTAGATGGCTGTGAATAGATAATCGCCCAGCTCTAATGTCCGCACCTGTTCACTTTCTCGCCAAGCTTGAGGATCTGACTCGAATAGGGCGGGTGCTGTCTGAAGCATCGCTTGCATCCAGATATTTAGTTGGGGTGAACACGCTAAAATCGGTTCGATCGGTAGTCCCAATTCCCGCTGATGCATCAATAGGTGAAAGTCACTGCCCAATTGAGTTTTGACCTGTTGGGCTGGATTTATCGGTAGGTTTAATCGATCGAAATAAGTATGCTCGAATTGGCGCGGGCACTTTTCGAGAATTGTGAGGTGTCGTTGAGATATTCTCAGCACAGGAATTAGGGGTTAGGCTTTGGGCTTTAGGCTTTAGTTAAAACGAAGATGCTGCCTTCATTACCGCGACTGATGCGGAGCGATTCGTCGAGATAGGTGACTTCGAGCCATGCGGGTGCTCTGTCTGCTTTGCGATTGATTGGCAGATCGATCGCGGTGAATTTTTGACCATTTTCGATCGCAGTAATCAGCCTGTCTGGTGTTGAATAGTCAATCAGCTTCTGGAGTCCAATTACAGAGCGATTAAATTCGACGTTTACCCTACATTCGCTAGTTGGTGTGAATTTAGCAACGATCGATACAATCCCATTCAATCCAGGAATGATGCTGCTGACTTCCGCAATATTATATACCGCGCTCGTCTTCGGTCGCAGACACTGATAGATCGTACCGAGTTTAACCAAGGGGAACTTATCGATACCCAGCAAACTTTGGCTACTAGTATAGAGCAATCGCCAATCCCCAGCGAGGAGATCGATCGCGGTTGTCAGTGGGCGAGGATGCGGATTTCGCGACTCCAATGCCGTGACTGTCGCCAGGATCGCTTGCTTGTCTGTTGGCGTTGCCAGAATACCGCGATCTTTGGTGGAGATCTCTGCGAGTAGTTGAGCTTTGAGCATAAAAATTCCTGATTGAATCAGTGATAAACTATGAGAACTTGCAAGCTTAATCGATTCACTATGTCTAATAACCTCGATACTCTCGATCTCGATGCCCTAGACGCATTTGTCAATCCAGCGTTGAAACAACAAAATCGTTATGAACCAGCACCAGTGATCGCAGTGCAACGGAATACATCTATTCTAGAGTGGTTAGAATCACAGGGGAGATTGATCGATCGAGACGAACGGGATCCGGCGATCTCAGCCCTAGATCAACCCAATCTAGAAGAAGAATTATTTGAAGATGACAATAGCTACCAGGAAGAAGAAAGCGACGATTCTGACGATAGCGACGACGACTAGATCCTCAAACCACCACAATTAATTTGCAGATAGAAGTAGTGATGAAATTAGTTTGGAGACAATAGATGGAAAGTCAACCAGCGTCTGAAAAGGGCTTGAATCCGACGGGGACTGGGTTACTGATTTTACTAGGAGCGATCCTGACTGGATCGATCGTGTATCTTGATTGGCAAAATGGTAGCAGCATGAGAAGATCGCTGTTGGTGCCATTTTTGGTATCGACAGTGATGGTGGGAACGATCGGTTATCGAGCAATTCCCATGCTCAAGCAGTTGAAAATGGGTCAGTTTATTCGGGAAGATGGCCCCCAAACACATCTCAAAAAAGCTGGAACGCCCACGATGGGCGGCATCTTTGTTGTACCTGTTGGTGTATTGCTCGGAATTATTGGATCGCAATTTAATCCCGACGCGATCGCCGTAGCTGTAGCTAGTATGGGCTATCTGGCGATCGGTGGCGTGGATGACTGGAAAAGCTTGAGCAATGGTCAAAATGAAGGTCTGACTCCCAAGGGTAAGCTATTATTGCAGTTTGCAATCGCGATCGCTTTTTGCGGCTGGGCATTTTACAGTAGGGGCACCAGCATTACGACTGTTCATCTACCGTTTAATTTAGTTTTGCCATTGGGCTTCCTGTTTTGGGGACTAGCCATATTTACATTACTAGCAGAAAGCAATGCGACCAATCTCACCGACGGTGTAGATGGATTGGCTGGCGGCACTGGCGCGATCGCTTTAGCAGGTTTAGCCGCAATTATTTTCCCCAAGGAACCTCAATTAGCCGTCTTCTGTATCTGTCTCAGTGGTGCCTATCTGGGCTTTGTCGTCCACAATCGCAACAAAGCAAAGGTGTTCATGGGTGACACGGGTTCTCTCGCCTTGGGTGGTGCCCTCGCTGCTGTCGGGATTCTAACCGAGAATATCTGGCCATTACTGATTATCAGCGGGATCTTTGCGATCGAAGCTCTATCCGTCACTCTCCAAGTCGGCTATTACAAAGCCACCAAAGATGCTGATGGCAAGGGTAAACGATTATTTAAAATGGCTCCAATTCACCACCACCTAGAATTGAGTGGTTGGACAGAAACCCAAGTAGTCGGCATGTTCTACGCGATCGAATCAATCTTAGTGCTGATTGCCCTAGCGACTAAATAACCCTCTATTCTCTTCTTGTCCCTTACCCTCCATACACAAGTCTATTGAAGTTGATTCGTGGATCTATACCCCACCCAACCTCCCCTTGGAAAGGGGAGGAGCTAGGTCATCGTTAATAATCTAAAACTTGCATACATGATAAATTTCCCCTTGAAAAGTGGAACTCTTGTCCCCTCCCCTTTATAAGGGGAGGGCTAGGGTGGGGTAAAGATCTCCGCACCAACTCCAATCCCACAAACATGGTAGCATCTCATCTCGATCGTGCCAAAGCCGCCGCAGACAATGGAAATTGGTCGATCGCGATCGACCATCTTCAACAGCTATCGATCGACCAAATTACCCGCAGCGGGCTAGTTCTAGATATCGCCCTCCAAGTCCTGATTCAGGGTGATTTTGACCAGCAGTGGGAGATCGCCAAAATCATCCCCAAACTGGGCGATATTGCCGTCCAACCACTATTAGATCTGCTCAATGATATTGACATCGATCCAGAAGATCGGTGGGTTGTCGCGAGGATTTTGGGAGAGTTCGATCGACCCCAAGTAGTCACCGCCGCGATCGAATTAATTCAGCAGCAGGAAGATCCCGAACTAGCTGAAATTGCCATCGATGCATTAACTAAAATTGGTGTTTCTGCGATTTCAGCGTTAACAGATCTTTTTGACACCCCAAATCGACATACTGCGATTGCTACTCTAGCCAAAATCCGCCACTCTAAGACGATCGAGCCACTAATTCAAGTCATCGACGATCCAGATCCACTGCTGCGGAGTCTCGTCGTTGAGGCACTAGGCAGCTTTCACGATCCCCGCATTCCACCACTGCTCATAACCAAGCTCACCGATGTCGCCCCATCTGTCCGTAAAGCCGCTGTTACCGCCCTCTGTCTGCGGAGTGACTTAGCTGCTGAATTAGATCTGAGCCAACATCTGCGCCCGTTATTATTCGACCTCAATTTAGCCGTCTGTCAGGCGACAGCTTTGGGTTTAGCGCGATTGCCCGATCGTTTAAACATCGAAGTTCTAGCATCAGTATTATTATCCCCGCAGACACCTCCTGAACTCCAATCTTCAGTTATTCTCGCATTGGGTTGGATTGGGACTAGATCTGCGATAGATAATCTGATGGCGGCTTTCCCAGATGTAGCTCCAAGTTTAGCACCAGAAATTGCGATCGCGATCGGTAAAACAGATCGCGAACAAATTTATGCCAGCCAAGTCCTCGCCGATTGCTTACAAAGAGTAGATCCATCTGCTGCTATTATCAAGCAGGAAATAGCCACAGCATTGGGGAACCTGGGCAATCCAGATATTGTCCCAGATCTAGTTCGGCTACTGAGCGATCCAGACGATCGAGTCAAGCTATATGCAATGAATGCCATCTCAAAACTCTCAAATATTTGAGTGTAAAGGATAACAACTTAAATGGGTAATATAACTATGACAGTAGTTGTGTTCCAACTCAAAACTAGAGCTAGAAATTTTTAACAATGTCCAGACTTTCAACCTCATTGCTATCTACCGCCGGATTACTGCTCGTGACAACATTAGCAATGATTCCGACTAGAATTCATGCCGAAACTAAGGTACCCGCGACAGTAACAGCCCCATTACCAGTAAAAGGATTGCCAGTACCAGCCGTTGGCAGCACTGATTCCTTGCCCAAGACAGCCGAGACTCGCCCAGCAGCGGTACCAGAAATAGTCAAGCCATCAACTGGCGCAAGTATTGCTACTCCTAGCAAACCAGTAACTAGTACTGCAATTTCCGCTCCTGTCAAACCAGTAATTAATACGGCAATTCCTGCCCCTGTCAAACCAGCAACTAGCACTGCAATTCCCCCTACTACTCCAACAACCGCTCCATCAAAACCCGCCGTTGCAGCAACCAGTCAGCCACCAACAGTCGAGCTTGTTACCCTGACACTCAAACTCAAAGAAAAAAAAGTATACGTCTACAAAGATGGTAAAGCTGTTGCCAACTATCCTGTCGCCATCGGCAAAAAAGGCTGGGAAACACCCACAGGTGACTGGTACGTGATGGAAAAAATCACCAACCCAGGCTGGACTAGCTTCAAGAACGGCTCAACTATTGCTCCTGGCAAGACAAACCCTCTCGGCGAACGCTGGATTGGCTTCTGGACTGATGGTAAAGATACGATCGGCTTTCACGGCACCCCAGATGTGAAATCCATTGGTAAAGCTGTCTCTCATGGCTGCGTGCGGATGTTTGACAAAGATGTCAAAGCCTTATTCCCACTGGTTAAAGTGGGTACTACTGTGAAAGTAGTGAATGAGTAAATTCCCTCAAAAAAAAGAGTGGAAACTAGTTTTCACTCTTTGAACTTTTATTCTACTTAAAATGGGATTAGGCTACTCAACTCCTATGGCAATCTAGATGAAATTTAGGGCAATTCTGTTCCAATTCAGCAGAATCAGTAGCGTCTTGCCCTTGTACATCTAGCCCCGATAACTTGAGTCAACCAAAACTGCTCAGACCAAAATATACACTAGATTGGTTTAATTTGGACATCCAAATCCTTGCTGACAGTAATGATAGTTTGCATCGGGCAAACCTGCCAATCACCTGCAAAGATTGGCTCAGATGCCAGAATTACGGAATCTGGATAATCAACACTATTTTTAATCCAATATAGCGTCGGCACCGTCGTACGATGGGCAAAACGTGAAGCAATTAATTGTTCACCATCACCGATCACAATATTTGCTGAGATCGTTGTACACTCGCGATCTACCAGATCGCGTAAGATATGCAAAGTCTTTTGCAGAGCGGTTGCTAAGGGTAGATCGGGATAAGTATGTAGTTCGTTAGAAAACAGCGCAAAAATATGCTCAGAATCAGTGGTACCATCGATCGATTGATAGATGTGATGATGCAATTTGTCCCTAATTTGCTTGTATAAACCACTCCGAAATTTATCAATAAACCCATTGTGAATGAACAATAGCTTACCATCCCGAAATGGTTGACAATTAGTCAAACTAATACATTGTCCAGGGGTTGCACTGCGGACATAGCTCAACATACAGCCAGTTTCTACATATCGGCTCAGATAAGGTAGATTGATATCCGTCCAAATTGGTTGAGTGTGCTTGTAAATAAACGGATCCGTCTGTTGGTGCGGATGATACCAACCAATCCCAAAACCATCAGCATTGATAATCCCTGCGGTCATTTCACGGGGCTGATAGCTCTGAACGACTAATGAATGCTCTGGTTGAGCAATTAATCGATCGAGTGATTGGGGAATCCCCTGATAAGCGAGTAAACGGCACATTTGCAACTAACGAGCGGTAATTAGTGACTATAGCACCTCAGGGGCATTCCTACTCGCGCTGACTTCATTCATTGCATATACCCTAAACGTTTCCATATCCGTCTGAAGCGTTGACTCTACCGCATTTCGCACAAAGTCATTATTCATCAACACTGCCAAAAATCCTGGCACCGCATAAGCCACCGTCAGTTTAACGATGCTACTTTCTTTGCGATCGTAAAATCTAATTGCCCCCTTATTGGGCAATCCATCCACCGACTCCCACTGAATCAGTTGATTGGGTACCTCTTGCAAGCTCCGCGCCAACCAAGTAAACTCAAACGGTTGCACTGCTAGCTTCCACCGCGATAGTTCGGGGATGTCTTCGAGAATCTCAACTGACTCGATCCACTTAAAATAACGCGGCATCAGTTCTAGATTTTGCCATAAACTCCACACGAGATCGATCGGAGCAGCAACTTCAATTTGAACACTATGTTCTAACCATTCGGACATAAGAGTAGGCTTTAGGGATTGGGCTTTAGGGATTGGGCTTTAGGCTTTAGGGATTGGAGACTCAGAACGAACCTAAAGCCTAACGGCTAAAGCCTAAAGCCTAAAATCAGACACTTGCTAACTGTGCGGCTGGATTTAACTTGTCACTACTAGCCAGAATTGCTTCAGCGGCTTGCTTGCCAGAAATTACAGCTCCCTCCATACTATCAATATAATCTTGCGCGGTGTAACTTCCAGCTAGGAAAAAATTATTAACTGGTGTCGCTTGAGTGGGGCGGAATGGATCCATTCCAGGTTTTTCCCGATATAGTGACTGGGCAAGCTTGACCACACTCGACCAGGTAACATTGAGTTCACGGGCAGAGGGGAATAGATTCTGCACTTGCTCGATCACATGGGCGACGATATCTTCATTCTTCATCGGGATAAACTTTTCGCCAGGAGTCAGCACCACTTGGAGTAAGGAACCTTCCCCTTCTTTGTAGAAATTAGCGGGGCTAGTCAGCGCGAGATCGGCAAAACAGGAGAAGTCAGCATCCGCACTATACAGCAAGTTGTCCATCCCAGCAGCATGATCTAGTTGGCTCCGCTCGGCACTATCTTTCATTTCAGTTACCCAGCCATCAAACCGAAGCTGGACAGTCGCAACCGGAACAGCTTCAAGCTTGAAGATATTATCAAAGAAAGTTGATGCGCGCCAATCAGCGGGGACAATTCGCTGAATTCCTGGGACATCGCAGGCGCAGACATAGGCATCAGCCGTAATTGTTTCGACGGTATCACCGCTGGCAATATCAAATCCAGTGATGTGAATATTATCGCCTTCGCCTGTGTACTTAATTTCGCGAAGTTGTCGGCGGGTGTGAATCTTGGCTCCTTTTGATTCTAGGTATTCAACGATCGGTTTATGTAGATAGTCAGCAGGTGAACCGATCAACATATTGAGCTTGGATGCTTCGGTTTTTGACGCGAACATCATAAAGATAGTCAGCATACAGCGGGCTGAGATATTCTCTGTATCAATAAATCCCAGTGCTAATGCGATCGGATCCCACATTCGCCGCAAGCTATGATTGTTACCGCCGTGCGATCGAAACCAATCGGCAAAACTAACTCGATCGAGATCTCGAATCATCTTCATCGCTGTCTCGTAGCTGACTAAGCCAGGGACAATTGGGCTAGTCCCCAAGGCTAGGGCATTGCGGAGCTTATCGACGATCGTTAGTTGCTGCGTTGTAAAAAATGCCTTCAAGCCGTGAAAAGGCGCACCCAGAAAAAATCTAAAATCTAACTTGCCGATATCACCGCCAGCATTGACAAAATTATGAACGTGCTCCTTGGGTAAAAAGATATCAACGGCACCAATACGCTGCATTAGGGCAAAGAGATTGGCGTAGTTATTGAAAAAGACGTGCAATCCCATCTCGATGTGATTGCCGTCTGGATCCACCCAGCTACCCACCTTACCGCCAACAAAGGGGCGCGATTCAAAGATCTCTACCTCATGCCCAGCATCGACTAATTCGATCGCTGTAGTCATGCCTGCCAATCCCGCGCCAACAATTGCAACCCGCATATCTCTATCGTTATTTTTAGGTACCTCTACAGATTTTAAGATTTTTTGAGAGTTTGTGCATCGTTTCCACCGTAAGTTGCTAATTTCAGTTTTGAGGGTGAGAGCGTGGGAATGTGGGAGCATGGGAGCGTCGGAGCATGGGAGAAAGAATTAGAACCCCCGTGCCCCCGTGCCCCCGTGCCCCCGTGTCCTTCCCTATCCCCCACCCTCTCGGCTCACCCTAAATATCCTTTCCCCCAGGGGGTTGCTATTTATCAGTAAGTGGTGTTATATTAAACAGGTTGGCAAAATCAACACATGACGCGGAGTAGAGCAGCCTGGTAGCTCGTCGGGCTCATAACCCGAAGGTCACTGGTTCAAATCCAGTCTCCGCTACCAATTTAAGAAAGCCATACCTTTTGGGTATGGCTTTTTTGCGTTTGATACCTTGTTGTCTTGATGTAACCAGCACTATCAAGTAAAAATCCCCTCCTCAGAGGAGATTTTCATCACGAAGTTATGTAGCTTCGATCGATCCCTGGCTATCTCGCCACTCATAGGCTGCGGCAGTGCGTTCTCGATCGATCTTGAAGATCGATACACCCAGGGGTGGGATGCAGATATCTAAGGAGAATTTACGATTGTGGATCGACCATTCGTCAGCCCATTTGCCGCCGAGGTTGCCCATATTGCTACCGCCGTATTTGCGCGCATCACTGTTGAATATCTCGGTGTAGAAGCCGTGTTCTGGTACGCCGATCCGGTAGTGAGCATGAGGTTGAGGTGTAAAATTACAAACGATGATTAGGGCATCATCACTATTTTTATCACGGCGGATGAATGAGATGACACTGTGGCGGGTATCGGTACAGTCAATCCACTCAAAGCCAGATTCCTCAAAGTCCTGGGTATAGAGAGCGGGTTCGTGGCGGTAGATATAGTTGAGATCGGTCAAGAATTGACTCATCTGCTGGTGGGGAGGATGTTGCAGCAATTGCCACTCTAGATCCGACCAGACATTCCACTCGCTCCATTGGGCAAATTCCATTCCCATAAATAGGGTTTTCTTGCCTGGATGGCTAAACATGTAGGCATAGAGACAGCGCATATTCGCGAGTTTTTGCCATTCATCTCCAGGCATTTTGCCGATGATATTGCTCTTGCCGTGAACGACTTCATCGTGGGAGAGGGCGAGCATGAAGTTCT
The DNA here is from genome assembly GCA_025351825.1 of Chamaesiphon sp. 341R_metabat_111. Classification (GTDB taxonomy): domain Bacteria; phylum Cyanobacteriota; class Cyanobacteriia; order Cyanobacteriales; family Chamaesiphonaceae; genus Chamaesiphon. The sequence continues at coordinate 12,664 of JANXVE010000117.1, forward strand.
CACTGTGGTTGTACCACATGCTGAAGGTGAGATTATTTTGGTGGAACTGGCGGAACCAGGGATCCATCTCAAAATAATCGAGCATGTCGTGCATCCAACCCATGTTCCATTTGAGGTTGAAACCCAAACCGCCTAAGTAAGTCGGCGCGGACACCATCGGCCAAGAAGTAGATTCTTCGGCGATCGAGAGTGCGCCTGGAAAGTAGCTAAAGATGAGATGATTGGTTTGGCGGAGGAAGTCGGCAGCTTCGATATTTTCCCGCCCACCGTACTCGTTTTTATCCCATTCGCCTTCCTCGCGACAGTAGTCGAGATAGAGCATCGAGCTGACGGCATCGACCCGAATCCCATCGATGTGGTACTTGTCGAACCAGAATAGGGCATTGGCATAGAGGAAGTTTCTGACTTCGTTTCGCCCATAGTTGAAGATCAGTGTACCCCACTCCTTGTGTTCGCCCTTGCGCGGATTGGAGTGTTCGTAGAGGTGTGTACCGTCGAAGAACGGTAAACCATGCCCATCTTTGGGAAAATGTCCGGGTACCCAATCGACGATGACACCGATATCTGCTTGGTGACATCGATCGACAAAATACATGAAATCTTCAGGTGAGCCGTGTCGCGATGTCGGGGCGTAATAACCCGTTACCTGATAGCCCCAAGAGCCATCGAAAGGATGTTCAGAGATGGGTAATAGCTCAATGTGTGTAAATCCGAGATTCTGCACGTAGGGAATCAATTTATCGGCTAATTCGCGATAGGTCAGAAACCGTGCGCCTGGGTTGTAATCCGAAACAGTCACAACTGCCGAATTAGTGCCATCGGGTAATATTGCTGGTTCGCTGGCGGCTGCATGAAGCCAAGAGCCAAGATGGCATTCATAGACTGAGATTGGCTGACGGAGGGTATCAGCATGACGACGACGATCGATCCAGTCTTCATCTTGCCACTGATGCCGGGTCAGATCGGCAACAATTGACGCTGTTTTAGGACGGGCTTCTTGATGAAAGCCATAAGGGTCAGTCTTTTCGTATGGATGACCATCCTGATTTTTGATTTCGTACTTATAGGACGCACCGACTTTGAGTTCGGGGATAAATAATTCCCAGATCCCATTCTCGCGTTTGGCCATCTGATGCTTTCGTCCATCCCAGTGGTTGAAATCACCAATTACTGAAACATTCCTGGCATTTGGTGCCCAAACTGCAAAATATACACCCTTAATATCTTCGATTTCGAGTGGATGTGCGCCGAGCTTTTCATAAATTCGGTGATGATTACCTTCGGCAAATAAATGAATATCAAAGCTGCTCAATAACGGCGACGTAAAGGCATAGGGATCGTAGATCACCCGCTCATGTCCACCTTCGACAATCTTGAGCTGATAATTGTCTAATTCTGCGATGTCGATCGTGCAGCTAAAGAAGTGAGGATGATGTACCGACTGCATCTTGTACTCTTGACGGGCAGATGGAATCATCACCGAGACCGACTCGGCATTGGGCAGATAACTACGCACGACCCAAACAGTTTTGCCATTCTCCTCAACCTGATGAGGCCCCAAAATTTCAAAGGGATTATGATGTTGATTTCCGACAATCCGGTCGATCTGTTCTAAGGCAATCATGAATTATTAACCTGCGTTGACGCAAAGAAACTTATTAAATTATTGATAATTAATCGAACTGACGATTGCTACCAAGAGATCGGCTTCGATCCTGTTATCTTATGGATTTAAGTTCTAATATTTTGTATGCTCACGGACAAACCCACCAATAAGCTGACATCATTGTATCCCAATATCTCCGTCCATTATTTTTAAATTAGTGGGTGAATGCGTAGGTATTGTTACTGCCCAGCCATTGAGAACTCTGCACGAGTGCTCGATCGTTCAGCCTGTGGCGGAGACTTTTGGGTATCTTTAGCTAATTACTAATTTACCTCAGATGGTATTCAAGGATTAATCGATCGAACTCCCCACTCTCCATCTACCAGTTCATACAAATAGCAGCTCTGTGGTTCACCACGCAGCTCTAAATGAGTAACAGAGACAACATCTAGCAGTAATAAACAGAAATTTTCTGACGGCTGGTGTTCATCTGGCTGGGGCGGATTAAATGCCTGTGGATCTTCGCTGCGATCGGCCCCAGGCGTGCCCCAATCAAACTGAATGCGCCCAGAGTCGGACATTCCCTGCCATGCCTCTTGACGCGCCTTGGAGTAGCTAGTATTGCTAGATGCTGCGGTAACTAACTCTAGGGTGCCACTGAGTCGAAACTGTTCCCGCGTTTTGGGAAAATACCAGCAAGCCTCCGCCCAAGGGGATGTATTTGCCAGGAGATTTATCGCTTTAGTCGATCGAATATCGCTGACAAACTTAGCCTGACTGCCAGGTTCTAGCCAGCCGCGAAATACCAGAGATCGATTGCGTGGACGTAAATCTGCATCCACTGTCGCCAACTGAACATAGCGAGCATTTGGTAAGCTGCGATTGCGATGTAGTGCCCGTGCGATTGGCGAACGCCACGGTGGAAGACTATCGTTCAAAATAAAGTCTATTAAGTTTACAAACTTATTTTAACTCGGAGTTCCGCCATTAGAGACGGTTAAAACGCTGTGACTAGCGTATATCAACGGTTTTGACAACGTTGATTTATTCTATGTGGATGCTTTATATTACTAAGTTCGTTCAGCAATTAGCATAGCTCACTCATGGTTAGAGAACTTAGCCGAGTTCATCAGGGATCTGGATCCAGCGAGGAGATTTCGCCCCAGACACAGCAGCAGTTAGACTTCCCCGCCAGCGCACCTACCGCCAATCCCGTCTTCTTCAGAACATACAGTCGCTTCACCGCTACCGGACGGGAAACATGGCAAGATGTTTGTACTCGCACCCTTGCAGGACTAGTTAAACTCGGTAAATTAACCGACGCAGAAGCTGACGTAATCGATCGAATGCAGCGACAAGTCAAGGCAATGCCTTCAGGACGCTGGCTGTGGGTTGGTGGCAGCCAATGGCTAGAGCAACCGCAAAATTTTTCGGGTGCGTACAATTGCACGAGTACCAATGTCTGTGACTGGGCGGCGTTTGCCCTGATGATGGATTTGGCAATGATGGGCTGTGGTACGGGCGGGATTCTCGAACCCGATCTGATTGGTAATTTACCTGCAATTAGGAATAAGTTAACCGTTACAACTATTAGCGAAATTGGTAAAGTTCCGATCGCAATTCGTCAGCAATTAAGCACGGTTGAAATCGCTGGCAATCATGCCACTATTCGCGTTGGCGATAGTCGTCAAGGTTGGGTTAATTCCTACAAGATCTTATTAGAATTATCCACTGACGAAAGGTTTACTGATGAAGTCCAAGTCAGCATCGATCTCAGCAATGTCCGTCCGGCTGGCGAACCGCTCAAAGGTTTTGGTGGTGTTGCTAATCCAGTGCGGTTGCTAGAGCTATATGGTCGTTGTGCCAATATCTTAAATAAAGCAATTGGCAGACAATTAAACTCAGTTGAATGTTGTTTATTAATCGATGAAGCTGCGGTCACGATTGTAGCAGGCAACATACGTCGTAGTGCCGGTATGAGACAATTTAATTCAGATGATACATTGGGGGCGACTGCCAAGGATAATCTGTGGCAGCAAGACGAAAATGGAAGCTGGAGAATCGACCCAGAACGTGATGCGCTGCGGATGAGTAATCACACTCGTGTGTTCCACAAAAAACCTACTTTAGAAGAGTGTGTTGCCGCTGTTCAGAAGCAATACTACTCAGGTGAAGGTGCAATTCAATGGGCTGGTGAAGCTGTTGCAAGGTCTAATGCCGATCTGTTAGATACACCAGCAAAGAAAAAGCAGTTCATCGATCTTTATGAACAGTCCCAAGAGCTAGCAAAAGGATATCTGCGAGAGCTGCTAATTGCACAAAAAAGTCATGGGTAAAGGATTAGCGTAAAATACGCTGAATAATTTAGTAACAATCTTGAAAAAATACACAAATACTAATCTTGTTTATGTTAAGCTATTTGGCTAGCAGTATGTTTCAGCTAGCCAAATGTTTTTAAATAATTGGCTAGCTACATATGTAGACTAGTCAATTATTTGATATGGCAAGGTAGATGACATTTACTATAAGTAATGAAACTAAAAATATTACTAACCAAGGCATCGAACTCGAACTAGAGCATCGAATGTCTAGGTTTGGACTAAATCCGTGTGGTAGATAACTTTGCCTCACGTTAAAAACTCCGTAAAATCGGTGAAAGCTGGGAAATGGTTATTATCACTTAGTTGTTAATAATCTGCCAATACCGAGGTAACTAGAGAAACTAACAAGTCTCTAACACCGTAGAGCGTAGAGGGTGAAACTGATGTAAATCAGAATATAAACCTCCAAGAGTGCGGAGCACTTAACAACTTAAATTAAGTGAAAATGTACGCCGAACTACAGATAATTTAGAATCTGTAGAACCAGAGGATAAAAAGCCTTTGGGATAACAAAATTGGAAATTCTCGGTACTAATTTTCACTGCGTCAGTGGTGATACACTGCTAATTACTCGTGACGGTTTATCTAAAATTGAAGATGTAACTAGTCAAGAAATTGAGATTTGGAATGGTAAAAGGTGGAGTAAAGTAACCCCTTTTCAAACTAATACCAATCAAAAACTTTATCGTGTCCAATTTGGCGACGGTACATATCTAGATGCAACTGAATATCATCGCTTCTTCGTCAAAGATCGTTTTGGCAAAGAATATCAGGAAGTCTTAACCAAAGACTTGATGGATGCTAGTCGCTATCAGCTTCATACGGAACCATTCCAAATTCAGTATGAAGGTGGTTCTGATATTGATTTAAGTTACGCTTATACCTTGGGTGTAGCTGTCGGTGATGGCACTGTTGACAAGAAGAATCGCGCCAAGATTCGACTGTATGAGGGCAAGTTAAATCTAGTTGTTGCTGGTCACAAATCACCAGAACGTCACTATGATTATTTGCCTGCTTTTACTGATGTTACTGAGTTAGATTTCTCCGCAGAGTTTCTCAAAGCACTGAAAACTAGTCCTGAAGCGTTAGATGTTATTGCAGGTTGGAATCGTCAAGCAATTCTGCACTTTATTGCGGGACTGGCTGACACTGATGGTTCTAATACTCAGAGTAATGGGATTCGGATCTATATCTCCGATCGATCTCGTGCATACCGTTGTCAATTGCTATTGGCTAAATGTGGTGTTCGTTGTTCTCTGAACCTGATGTCTCGCAAAGGTGCAGTGACTAATTATGGAGTCAGAAGCCAAGATCTCTACTATCTCCAAATCACTAACTGTGCTGAAATTCCTTGTCAACGGTTAGACGTTAGCAAAAGTACTGAGCCAACAATTAAGGGGAAATGGCAAGTAATTCGCGGTGTTGAAGAACTCCCTGGATTGCATGATACGTTCTGTTTCAATGAGCCAGAATTCCATAAAGGAGTATTTGGAAACACCTTAGCGGGTAACTGCAACCTTGCGGAAATTCATTTGAATCAGCTCGATCCAGACAACCATCAAGAACAGAAAGATGCTTTCACAGCTAGTGCCCTAGCCGTTGCAGCATTACTCAATCACAAATTCCAGGAACCCCGCTATCAGTATAGTCGTGAACTAGATCCGATCGTAGGTGTATCCTTCACTGGTTTGTTTGACTTCTTTGTCCATGCCTTTGGGGCTGAATGGCTGCAATGGTGGGAAAAAGGTCGTCCAGCGACGGCAGCGGGAATCATGTACAAGCAGAAAGAGCATGAGTATCTGAACACTTGGCGCAAAGTGGTTGAAGATACTGTGTGGGAATATTGCGATCGACATGGCATCAAACGTCCTAATCGTTGCACTACCGTTCAGCCATCGGGTACTAAATCGCTGCTGACTGGTGCCTCTCCTGGCTGGCACGCACCCAAAGCGCAACGTTTTATCCGCCGGATCACTTTCCGCAAGGATGACCCTGTAGCCCTGGCTTGTATCGACTATGGCTATAGCGTGATTCCATCCCAGTCTGATAAGGATGAAAATGGTAATCTGCTCAATGATGCCTACGATCCACGCTGTACAGAGTGGTTGATTGAGATTCCGGTAGCGGTGTCCTGGGCGGATATTCCAGGTGCAGACTCGATCGAGATCGCTCAATTTAGCGCACTGTCCCAGATGGATTTCTATATGGGTGTCCAGCAGCACTATGTCCGTCACAATACCAGTGCAACGATCGAATTGCGCGAGCATGAGGTTGATGAACTGGGTAAGCGGATTTTTGAAGCAATTCGGGATGATGAAGGGTATATTTCAGCCGCACTATTAGCGCGGTTTGACGATCATCAGACGTTCCCTCGCTTGCCATTTGAACCGATCGATAAAGCTACTTTTGACGAGATGATGATTGGTGTCACCACCCGTCGCCAGACAGCCGAATTCCACACTGCTTTGAGTCGATATGACATTGGTAGTGCCACGGAGGAAATCGGCCCTGCTGGGTGCGATTCTGATAAGTGTTTACTGCCAGAAACAAAGCCAAACTAGGTATGCTTCGATCGATTCAAACATGAATAGTTGGCAACATGCTGACTGAGAGCGAAGCCCATCGATTACTTCCGGTACACTCCGCGAACGCATCGATGGGCTTTTTTAATAGATGGATTAGACTAGTGGTAAATATGAATACAGCAAAATCGAACAAAGTTAGTAGATATATCGTCATTGTAGTTGGCTTAATAATTGCTTTTCTACTTTGGAATAACCATATATTTGCAGGTGTTCCGCCGACCAATATTGGAGTTAATAATGGTAAATTAGCTGCCTGTCCCAACACACCCAATTGTGTCAATAGTCAGGCTATAGCTAGTGACACCGAACATTCGATTCAGCCGATTCGGGTCGGTGGCGAGATGCCCCAGCGGATGGCCGATCTCAAACTAGTGATTCAATCGATGCCTCGATCTATTATTATCAAAGAAACCAACAACTATTTATATGTAGAATCTACTAGTAAATTGATGGGCTTTGTCGATGATGTTGAGTTTTACTTCGATGATGGTAAGTTTATTCAAGTTCGATCGGCTTCTCGGTTGGGTGAATCTGACCTGGGCGTAAATCGGCAGCGGATTGAAGAGATCCGCGCTAAACTGACAAGTCTTAACTAACGTGCAGGAATATACAGAGCGTCAGATTGGGGTGTCAATTTAGGCACCAAGATTGGACTACAAAATATTAGTGTACACATTCAGAGTAAGTATGAAAATCAGAGAATTTTGGGTGATGTGGCGGCGGTATCGATTTGGGATGCTGCTACTTAGTGTGTGCCTGAGTGCAATCTTGGCAGCACCGCAGGTGGCGATGTCTACACAGCCGATCGCGGTCGCCGACACAAATGTAGCTGCCGAAGTTGTCAAAAAACCAATCGCTAAACCAAGCAAAGCTCCAGCCATTCCCGCTAAGAATGCACCAACTTTGACGGCAAATGTCAAAAAGACAGTATTAGCAAATGGGATGACCATTCTAACGAAGGAAGTCCGCAGTGCTCCGGTGGTGACGGTGCAGGTCTGGTACAAAATTGGTTCTAGGGATGAAGCTACTGGCGTAAACGGCATCGCCCATCAATTGGAACACATGTTATTCAAAGGAACCAAAGATCGACCAATTCAATTTGGGCGATTATTTGCGGCTTTAGGTAGCAATTTTAATGCCTTTACTAGTTACGATCAGACCGCTTATTTCGGCACGGTTGAGAAGAATAAACTCTCTAGCTTGTTGACATTAGAAGCCGATCGAATGCAGAATGCGACGATCGATACCGAGAAGCTCACAGGCGAAAAGCGAGTCGTAATTTCCGAGCTGCAAGGTTATGAAAATAGCCCTGGTTATCGACTCGATCGAGCTGTCAAACGAGCGGCTTTCCCGAATACTCCCTATGGTCTAACCGTGGGTGGTACCAAAGCTGATGTTGAGAAATTTACGGTCGGACAGGTAAAGTCTTATTATGACTCTTACTACGCCCCAAATAACGCCACACTCGTAGTTGTGGGCGATTTTGATACTGCAACTTTGATGACTAAAGTGCAGGAGACATTTGCTAAAGTGCCTCGTCGAGCAGTCAAGGCAGTTCAACCAACGGCAACGATGGGTGCCACGCCGACCAAAAAACGGTTGACGCTGAAAGAACCAGGGACAACCCAAATCGCCAGCATGGTTTACCCTTTGCCAGAAGCCAATGATGCTGATGTGCCCGCGATCGATATCATGAACTATATCCTCACCGAAGGGCGGAGTTCGCGGATGTATCAATCGATCGTCGAAACAGGGATTGCGACTAGCCTTGATGGTGGTGCTGCGAACCTCTCCGCAGGTGGCTGGTATGAGGTTTCATCGATCGTCGAAGTTGGTAAATCTCTGCCCAAACTCGAAGCAGCGGTCGAAAAAGAGATTAAGCTCGTTCAAACCAAAGGAGTCACCCCTGCCGAAGTTGCCCGTGCCAAAGCCAAACTTAGAGCTGGTTATCTGCTCAGTAATCGGGATATCAATAGTCAAGCTAGACAACTTGGCAACGATCAAACGACCACTGGCGACTATCAATTTACTGATAAGTATCTCGCCGGAGTCGAGCGGGTGACGGCTGCGGATGTTCAACGAGTTGCCAAAAAATATCTCCAAGAACAACTCAAAACTGTCGGTTACTTTGAACCAACTCAACTCACTGGCAAATCGGCACCAGCGGGTAAAGACGGCAAAACAGCCGAGAATTTCAGCCCAGGTGCTCCAGTGGACCCTGCTGAACTAGCTAAATACCTGCCACCGTTGGATGCAGATACCGTCAGTCAGACCCAATCCTTGCCTCAAGAGGTGAAGCTCAAAAATGGATTGCGAGTATTCTTACTGCCCGATTCAAGTACGCCGACAGTAACCATCAGCGGCAATATTCAAGCAGGTGCCGAGTACGACAGTCCGCAGCAAGCTGGATTAGCCGCGCTGACTGCGACAAATCTGATGAGTGGTACCAAATCTCAAACAGCTCTGGCGATCGCCACAACCCTCGAAGATCGTGGTGCTGGGATTGGGTTTGGAGCTAGTCGTGAAGGTGTCAGCCTCGGTGGTAGCGCGCTATCCAAAGATTTGCCCGTACTGCTCAAAACCCTCGGTGACGTGCTCCAAAATGCGACGTTCCCACCTCAGAAGTTTGAACTCAGCCGTCAGCGTGCCCTGACTAGCCTCAAACTAGAACTAGACAGCCCCAATAGCGTGGCGCGGAAGAAGTTTCAGCAAACGATTTATCCCAAAAATCATCCGTTTACGATCTTCCCCACCGCTCAAACCCTCACCGGATTGACAGCCAAGGATCTCCAAGCCTTTTATCGTCAGCATTACTTGCCCAGTAATACGATGATGGCGATCGTCGGGGACTTCAAAGTGCCTGAGATGAAGCGTTTGTTAGAAGACAACTTGGGTAAATGGTCAACCACTGCAACCAATGTTAAACTCAACTATCCCGTAACCCAATTACCTGCTAAACAGGTATTAGTCAATCCGGCTCTCCCAGGTAAAACCCAAGCCGTGACTTTGATGGGGAATAAAGCGATCGATCGTAAAGATCCGCGCTACTACTCAGCCCTAGTCCTAAATCAAATTCTCGGTGGCGATACACTTTCGAGCCGTCTGGGTACCGAAATTCGCGACAGGCAGGGTTTAACCTACGGGATCTACAGTAGCTTTGCGGCTGGTAAAAAGTTTGGTACTTTCATTATCTCGATGCAAACTGCACCAGAAGATACTGCTAAAGCCACTCAAAGCACGATCGCCTTGCTCAAAGATCTTCAGACGAAAGGTGTAACAGCCGCCGAAGTTGCCAACTCCAAACGGAGTATATCAAGTAACTACAACGTCGATCTCGCCTCCCCTGACGAAATCGCCGGAGCTACCCTGGGCAATGCTATTTTCGATCTGAATCCGAATGAAATTAGCGAATTTCCGAAGAAGATTAAAGCTGTGACACTAGAGCAAGTTAATCAAGTCGCCAAGGAATTAATTCAACCCGATCGATTTGTGATTATCACCGCCGGACCACCGAAAAAATAACAATTAGTAAATAATAAGGTAGAGGTGATTCACGAATTACCTCTACCTTTTCGCTAAGATCGTGCTTAGTCCAGACACCTAGAGCCTAATTACTATGTCTCAACACAATCCCCACAGTATCCAGCTTCAAATCAATCGGATGTTTGAAAGCGGTCAATCTTTATTTGCCAAAACTAAAGTAGATGATTGGCTCAAACAACGGAATGAAGATCCATTTGATTACGATATTAGCTTTAACAAAATACCTGCACCCGTCGGTTCTAGAGCTGTAATGGCAATTCAAGTTGAGCTACGCCGCAAGGATGGAGCAGAAGTAGATGAATGGTTATTAACGCAACTGAACGATCTTAAGTAACCACATTTAATTCATTACTCAGCAAACTTGTATGCTCGATCGATCTACACCACTGCCACAATTCAAAATTCTCGGTCAACCAGTTCACCTGTGTCGTGACTATACTGCATGGCTGATCGATAGGCTCGAGCAGGGAATTGGTACTCATGTGGTGACGATGAATGCCGAAATTGTGATTCAGGCAAATCACGATCGAGAATTAGCGAGCATTATTGACAAAGCTGGACTAGTTACGCCTGATGGTGCGGGAATTATCATGGCGTTGAAACTACATCAGATCGCCCAAATTCGCTGTGCCGGAATCGAGCTGGGTCAAAACTTGCTCCAACTTGCCAGTCAAGCAGAGTATAATTATCCCGTTTTTTTCTATGGCGGCAAACCAGAGATCGTCAGACTAGCCGCCCAAAATTGGCAGCAAAAGTTGCCAAATCTGAATATCGTCGGGATTGAAGATGGTTATATCGACAGGGAGGGGCAAGCTAGACTGAGAGAACAGCTTCAACTAAAACAGCCGAAAATCATTCTCGTTGCGTTGGGAGTGCCCCGCCAAGAGCTGTGGATTCGTGACAACTATCACTTATGTCCTGGAGCGATCTGGGTCGGTGTTGGCGGCAGTTTTGATGTATGGTCTGGAGTGAAGCCTAGAGCACCACAGATTTTTCGCAAGCTAAATCTAGAATGGCTGTACCGGATCGCTCAGGAACCTAGCCGTTGGCAACGAGCATTAGCATTACCCAAATTTGCACTGTTAGCAGTGGGTGAAAGGATCGGAGGTAAGAACAAGATCCTATCTCACTAGCGAATAGCACCAGAACAGGTAAACTGAAGAAAGTATTTTGGACAATCCTTCATTCTTGGTTTCATGTCTCTAACTGCGGAATTATTGCTGGTTGCTTTCTTGATCGTGCTCAACGGTGTGTTTGTGATGTCCGAAATGGCGATCGTTTCAGCTCGAAAAGTTAGATTGCAACAATCAGCAAATCAAGGCGATAGGCGAGCCGGAATTGCTCTGGGGCTGGCAATGTCACCCGATCGCTTTTTGCCTACAGTTCAAGTTGGCATTACCTTGCTGGTAATTCTCTGTGGTGCTAGAGGTGAAAGTGCAATTTCACAGGTGATTTTACCACTGCTAGAAAGTTGGCTACCGTCTCAATATAGTCAACCAATTTCATCCACTATTTCGATCGCACTTATTACTTATCTCACTATTGTTATCTCTGAATTAGTACCCAAGCAACTTGCCTTGAACAGCCCAGAAAAAGTTGCTAGTTTAGTTGCTGTCCCCCTAAACTTACTCGTTCGACTAGCTACGCCAATTATTTTTATCCTGAGTGGATCTACTAAATTTGTGGTCAAATTGTTGGGAATTAAACCCTCCAATCAGCCGGAAGTGACAGAAGAAGAAATCAAAGTGATGATCGAGCAGGGCACTGAGACTGGGATGTTTGAGGAGTCCGAGCAGGATATGGTGCAGGGAGTATTGAGTCTCGGCGATCTCAAAATTGGTGCGCTGATGACTCCCCGTCCAGATATTACCTGGATTGATAGTGAAGATTCGATCGCCATTACCCGTCAAAAAATTATCGATAGCGACTATTCCAGGCTGCCTGTCTGTGCAGGCGAACTCGATCGAGTCTTGGGTGTAATTCACGTTGCAGATTTACTCTCCCAAACGCTCAAAGGTGAGGAGATCGATATCACTGAATCACTCCGTCAACCACTATTTATCCCTGAAAGTACCAGAGGCTTGAAAGTACTCGAACAATTCAAGAAATTTGGCACCCACATTGCGATGGTTGTCGATGAATATGGTGTGATTCAAGGATTAGTCACCATGCACGATATCTTTGAAGAAATCGCTGGTGATATTACCGACTTTAATGAAGAACCCGAAGAACCCCAAATCATCGAACGGGAAGATGGTTCCTGGCTGTTGGATGGGATGTTATCGATCGAAGAACTATTCGACCAATTTGATATCCCCGAAAGCGCGATCGACCCAATCGATCGAGGTAACTATCATACCCTCGGCGGCTTTGTCAGTATGCAGCTAGGCAAAATACCCATCTCTGGTGAATACTTTCAATGGCGCAAACTCAGATTTGAAATCGTCGATATGGACGGCAAAAGAGTCGATAAAGTCTTAGTTAATATCCCAGAAGGAGAACAGGATTTAAGTGAATTTGATAATGACTAATGCTAGGTTTTATGGTGCTTTTGGTATAAAAGATAAAAAACTTCATTAAATAAGACATCTAAAAATGAAACTAGTTAACATTCTATTTGCTTGCATGTTAACTACATCTTGCAGCCAAAATATCGATCTTGAGAGTTTGAGAAATGATGGCAATATTTCTGAAATTGTAAAAGAAAACAAAAATCTTGTAAGGGATCGAGATGTTACATACGGACTTTTGTCGTATCGGACAATCGATTTAAAAAACTTTAATTTTGGAAGCGTTTATTTTTCAAAATATAAATTTCCTAATAGCTACGATGCAGACTACAACGACTTATCCATCCATATAGATGATTATAAAAACAATAATTTTTTAGGATTTACAATAGAAATTGTGAATCAAGAAGAGTCAAAAAAATTATTGGAATATTTAACAAATAAATATGGCAAGCCAGAATCTCATTATGCTGGAAATCATGACAAAGCATTTGTTTGGTACAATAACAAACCTACTCCCTTCCCGCCAGAAGAACATAGATCTCACAACGAGTCAGTTACTCATCCAGAAATCTATTTTTGAACCGCAGAGGCGCAAAGAGCGCAGAGAATAAAGAACAGAGTCTAATCTATATTCTTAGAACGGGAAGGGAGTAACCAGTGGATTTTGGTAAAGCAATACGATCGAATCACAAGAAATAATGAATCTTTCGTATATACAAAATGTACCGTAATAAAGCAAGGAGTTCGGGTCGAAAATTCTAAAGATCCCAAAGTTTTTACCATATTAGATAATTTTAGCCTCGCATATCCGAAAAATAAGTAATTATAAAACAAGCCAGTTATCAATCAGATTCGTAGGGTGATGGCATTAAATTTTTACTATTTTTTCGATTTCTATAGGATGCCATTTCAAAGCTTTTTCAATTACGGTGTGTCCCTCCTCGAAGCCTGTGCTTTGCGCTTACGGCAGTCAAATTGTGAGCGTTCGCGGAGCGTTGCTGTAGGGAAGTTTTTCGATCGAGGATAATGATGTCGGAATTGAGGCTAAATTCTACAATTCGTTCCAAGCTCTTTGAACTTGTATTTTGAATCTTGTTCCTGTGAAAAATTAATTAAAAACAAATTTCTTCCTGTTTCGGGATCTGATATCTGTGCAACGATTTTATTAACAAGATCATCTATTTGTTGTAAGTAGATACCCTCAACTTTGGCGCATTTATTTTTACCATATTCAAATCCGATCGTAATTGTCTTTTGGTCTGGCTGTAACATTGGCTTAAACTTAAAGCCAAGCTTTTTAAGATTGCTTTCCTTTCTTACTTCTCGATTGAGATTTTTAACTAGATAGCTTAAAATATTTGTTCTTTCAAGAATGTTTAATCTTCTTGAAAAATGTAGTTCACTCTGGGTTTCTGCTAGCACTGTAGATACTAATTCGAGCTGTTTTGGATTTCTTGCAATCCCATTTCTTATTTCTATCCGATCGATCGTGAAATGCGCTTGTGGAATATAGTTCATCTGTTTAGACATAATTTAGCCAGTAGTGGCGTGACCAGACTAATTCTGTGGGTAAAGCGATTCTCTCTCAGAGAGGCTTCGCCAACGCTCAAAATATTACTAGTTGTATTTTTCAGAATTCTGAATGCCCACATTTTTAGTCTGGTCGTCCCAGTAGAATGGGCACTGCCCCCGAACAACATTACACAAAGCGACAACTTCGGATTGAGGCTCAATTGTGAGGCGAATATTTGATAATTGCGATCGAGCATTATCATTTGGATCGGTAGAGATCGACTCTCAACTAACTTCCATTGCCACCCGATAAATATCACTCGGCGTAAGGTGAGAATGCACTACCTGCCCATCCTTGAACCAGACAATTCGCCGAGTCTGCTTGGCGACATCGGGTTCGTGAGTGACCATGACGATCGTGATTCCGGCTTCATTTAGCCCTGTAAAAATGTCCATCACCTCTTGAGTCGTGCGCGAATCTAAGGCACCTGTCGGCTCATCTGCCAGCAATACTCGTGGTTCGCTGACAATTGCTCTAGCGATCGCTACCCGCTGCTGTTGACCGCCTGAGAGCTGGTTGGGACGATTTGCCATCCGGTTGCTCAGTCCAACTTTTTCTAGTGCCACTACTGCCCGTTCCTTGCGTTCGCTCGGCGGTAATCCACCATAAATCATCGGTAGCATCACATTATCCAGGGCGGTAAGTTGGGGCAGCAGATGAAATTGTTGGAAAATAAAGCCGAGTTTGCGATTGCGAATCTTTGCCAATTCGGCATCGGCGACAGTAGACACATCTAGATTGTCTAAGTAATAATGCCCGCTAGTAGGCCTATCCAAGCAACCAATCACATTCATCGCTGAAGATTTGCCCGAACCTGATGGCCCCATGATCGCACAATATTCACCTTCGGCGATCGTCAAATTGACCCCATCCAATGCCCTAACCAGAGTATCTTCGATCCCGTAAGTCTTATTTACATCTTCTAGTCGGATAATAATCGACTCGGTATTGTTCATCGAAAATATGAGTTAAGGATTGATTTGATGTGGAGATTGCCACTACTCCAAGTTTAGCAATCACCACCAACCATCGCTACAATGTCCCAAAAGCTCGATCGCCAACATCCCCCAATCCAGGCACAATAAAGCCAGATTCATTCACCTGTTCATCAATCATTGCTGCATAGATACTTAGCGTCGGGTAAGTCTCGCTCAACTTCTGCAAAGCTGGTGGTGCAGCAATAATCGTAATAATCCGCACGTAAGCCGGATCGATACCCCGTTGGACTAGCTCAGTCATCGCCTGCATAATCGTCCCACCAGTCGCCAGCATTGGTTCGGCGATGATAATCCGAGTATCTGGATCGAATTTATCCGGTAGCCTGTTTAGATAACAACTGGGAAGTAGTGTTTCTTCATCTCGTACCAATCCGAGATGATAAATCGCTGACTCTAGCGGTAAAACTGACTGAATCCCCTCGACTAATGTTAATCCTGCCCGTAAGATTGGCACGATCGCCAGTTTCGTCTGGGGATGGACAAATGTAGCGGTAGTGTCAGCAAGCGGTGTCGGGATCTGAATATCGATCGTCGGTAGCCATTCCCTAATTGCTTCATACGCCAACCATTTCCCCAATTCTGCCAGAGTTTGGCGCATAATTTTGGGCGAAGTCTCTTTATTTCGCGCCATTCCCAGCCAGTGCTTGATTAATGGATGGGGGGGAACGTAGACACGTAGTTGGATTGCCATGTTTTCGGGGTGGGGGTGGAGGATGGGAGGTGTGGGGAGTGTGGGGGGCGTGGGAGCGTGGGAGCAGCAAAACTGTCCACTAAACCACTAATGCTTGATATGCCGATCGAGTCAATAGCTCAATTTCGGCTAAATCTGGTGCTGAAACTAGTTCATCACTATTTGTATTTAACCACAATAAATACTCAATATTTCCGGCTGGCCCGACAAGTGGCGACCAGGTTAAACCGCGATAATTCCACCCCAATCCTTGCGCTGCGGTTAATACCCCTAAAATTGCCCCTGCTTGGGCTGATAGATCTCGAACTACTCCATTCTTTCCGATCGCTTGTTTACCAACCTCAAATTGGGGTTTAACTAGCAATAAGAGTTCTTTTGGCGGTGCCAACAGGAGTTCTAATGCAGGAAGAATTTTAATTGCCGAAATAAACGAAACATCAACTACTGCCAGATCTGGTAGTGTGACTGGATAAATGCCCGCAACTGTTTCTCCATAGAGTTCCACTGGAGTTAAGTGCCGAATATTTGTCCGTTCGCGCAGGACTACTCGATCGTCAGTGCGGATCTTCCAGTCTACTTGCCCGTAGCCAACATCAATCCCGTAGACTTGTTTCGCCCCTGCTTGCAAAAGACAATCGGTAAACCCGCCTGTAGAGATACCTGCATCCAAGCAAATTCTACTAGCTGTCTCGATCTCAAATACCGCCAGAGCTTTCGCCAACTTCTCACCGCCACGAGATACAAATCTCGCTCTAGCTTTGACTTCGACGGTAGATGTCAACAAGATACCCGTACCGCACTTATCTACTACCTCGCCATTTACCCGCACCTCTCCAGCCTGAATCCAGCGTTGTGCCAATTGGCGAGATTCGCACAAATTGCGCTCCACCATCAGTAAATCCAGACGTTGTTTTTTCAAGCCAAATCAGAGATCGGGAAAACAGTTGCTAAATCTCAACCTTAAAAATAGCACGCCCTAATGCCTAATCGCTGAAGGTACATTTGCGCTGCACCATAGCTGCCATAAATATAGCTCGACTCGATCGGGTAATTGCGTCACAAATATACCTTCCGCATCATTGAGATCGGTAGACAGCCAATAACCAGTCAGTCCGATTTCAACTCGATCCAAATCGCAACGATTGACTGTTACAGTCTTTACGCCTTGATGATGGAGATAAAACTTTGCTGCGGTAGCTTCACAGATCGGCTCTGGCAGCAAAAAACTGGCTTTTTCCGAATTGACAAACATTGTTTCCCCAGTACTGGTAGCGAATATCAGCCGTCGCTCAACCCAATCCTCCAGATCGGCAGTCAACAATTCAAAATGCAAAGCCGTTTCAGTGTAAATCAATTTCAGCATAGGTCTTTCTTACAGCATGAATCTTCACCAGTCAATGAAGTTTGGAGTACTGGCTTTTTGCCTCTTGCTGTAGTGTAGAGAAAGATTGTGAGGAAATCGTGAGGATAAAACTAGATTTTATGTCAAAACGCCACATTGCCTGGTTTTTTTAATACAAGAGTCTTTAGGTAAATTCCAGCAAAATTTCTCTCGAAAAATCTAAAACATGTCCCCAAATACTGAATAATTAATAAAGTTTAGAAAATGTTTGCTATTCATCGCAAAAAATACTACACTAAATACACCACCCTGTTTAGATCCAAATTCTCGGAGCAACTTAATAATGCACACACTCAAGCGGACACCAACCACAGAAATGGAAGTTACTAGCATTCGGCTCGAACGCGAACTCAAAGAACGGCTGAAAGAAATTTCTGGACATCAAGGCTATCAAGCCTTGATCCGTGAAGTCCTATGGAAATATGTTCAGCAAAAATCCGGTGATTACCGTCACCGTTTCACTGCTGAAGATATCCGCGCTACCGTTGCAGCAACTGCAAATACAGAGGAACGTTGTGGAATTACTGGCAAAGTTATCAATCCTAAAGAGCCAATGCTATTGGGTTTAACTAGCACCTGTGATTTTATTCCGCTATCACTCGATAGTTTGACTGCTGTTGTTCCAGAGCCAGCCGCTTAAGAAATAGATCCAGAAGTAGAAAGTGTCGGGAAAATGCATTCCACCAATACACTTTCCCTCCTGTTCTGAATTCCGATCGCTAATGAGGTCATAGAAAAAGTGCCACTTAATACATGAATTAAGTGGCACTTTTTCTATGAAAAGTTTTGATTGATTTTAATGATGATGATCCAATCGGATAGTTACTTAGTTATCAACTATCGACGATCGACTACCTATAAATCTTGTTCGCTGATTTCACGAGTCATGTGATCGAATGGTGCATCCACGCAGCTAGTATCAATCGCACCAGTGGTGGCGAGTTGAGCCTTGACGAGATCCTTCATAATCTGAATTCCCCGCACCGTTGGCGCAATTGGAACATCCAGTGAGTTGTAAGTCTCTCGCAAGCCCTGAAGCACCCGCTCATCCAAGACATTGGTATCGCCAGCAACGATCGCATAGCTAGCATAGCGGAGATAATAATCCATGTCTCGCAAGCAAGCCGCATAACGCCTAGTGGTGTAAGCATTGCCCCCAGGACGGATCAGTTCTGGCAGTTCATCAAACAACTGCAAGCTCGTCTTCTTGACGATCGCAGCGGCATTGGCATTGATAACACCAGCAGCAGCAATTCTCGCCGCACCAGTACTAAAATAGGATTTTAAGCTATCGATCGCGTTCCGGTCTAAATAACGGCCCGTGATATCGTAAGTTTTTATAAGATTTGTTACGGCATCCCGCATGAGACAGCTCTCCCAACATAATTCTTTAGATTAGCCTATCAGTATCGCAGAAGAGCACCCCCTTCAGGACTACTAGCGTTACAATTCGCAACTGTATTTTAAGCTTTGATGAGATTGCTGCGATTGGAGCGCGATTCTTTTCCACTAACGGTGCGCGAACGATTGTTTGCAGATTTAGACCAGGGACGCAACCAATCAAAAGTAACGGCAGATTGGGAGATTAGAATTAGTTCCTCAGGGTAGCGCGGCTGGGGATCGCTAGCGAGAGTAATCGGAGGTACCATCATCGGATCGTAGGCGATGACTGTATCGATGACTCCAGGCAGGTGCTTAATTTCTACTTTTTGACCTGGATGATACGTTGCTATTTCTCGCGCTTCGTTCCAGATTGCTTGCTCCGCCATTACCGCGATCCCCGTTATGTTACTGATTAAGTTTACTTATCGTTATGATAACGGAATTATCTACACAAACAACGTATTCAGTCAAATACGATACTTTTTTTTAATAATTGGCCTTAATTTGCCAGTTGGAGCAAAAGGAGGCTTCGAGTTTGTATTCCTACATCTTGCAATGCATAGATACTATTACTGCGATAATCCCAGGGTACCCACGAGGGGCACCCCTACAGGTGACTTGTAGGGGTGCCCTTCATGGGTACCCTGAGATCTATGGTAGTTATTAATACTTTTGTACTAGTGCAAGATGTGAGTATTCCTACATCGATTTTACAGCAGCTTCCGATAACACCGAGTTGTGATGAAATAGGGATGAAAGACTTCCAGGAAGTTTGATTGGAGAGTTCTGAAGAACAGATCGACAGTCTTGGGATCGTCTAGGTGGAACGGAAATTCTTGGTTCAACCCTTTAGAAAAGTACCAATTAGTAATCATCTTGCCTTCATCTTTAAGAATGTGATGAAAATGAAGTAATTGCTTGCTGGGATCTGGTAAGTGCTCTATTACATCGAAACAAGTAATTGTATCAAATGTTTCGGCAGGATCTAACTCAGTGCAACAAGTGATCTTGGATTCTATGCCTAATTCTTTAATCCGGTGTTTGACAAAATTGTAATTGGTGGGGTTGATATCACAATAAACAACGTGACTAACTTCAGGGCAAAGAGCCGAAGCGATCGCGTGTGTACCAATCCCACCACCAAAATCCAAGACTCGACCTTTGGAATTATCTGCAATTAATTTCAGCGTATCACCAATATAATCGGTACTAGTCAAATGCCAAGTTGCTAGTTCAAATAGATAAGCTTCCCCGACGCGATCGCGATAAAATTTACTAGCATCTTCCCAATCAAAATCTCGCCGTCCGATCTCGGCTAAGTCTGCTAATGCCGTCGTGAATTTCAGCTCCAATTCTGCTGGCTCAATCTTTAAAAATTGCTGTAAGTGTTGCTTGAGATTAAATGCATCTTGCCAGTAACTATTGAGATGAGGCGGAATTGGAAATGTGGACATGGAGGTAGGGTTGGGAGTTGGGAGTTGGAGGTTGGAAGTTGAAAGTTGGGAGTGGAGAGTTAGAAGTTGGGAGTTGTGTGCGTCAAGACAACACAGTCAAAGCCCAAGACCGCACTTTTCGCTCCGAACTCCCAACTCCGAACTCCCAACTAAAATACTAGCTATTACACTCGAACTCGATTGGGTAACGCAAGCTGAGGACGATTGTCTACGCCAACATCTTCAGGTACATCTTGCAATAATACCTCACGAATTAAGCGTGCAGCCATCCTTTGGGTTAAACCGCTGGCGATTTTTTGACCGAAAGATTGAGTTTCGGACTTCATCAGGATTTGGGGAATCTTGGGTAAAACGATCGTCGGATCGAAGCCCTTGGTTTGCTGTAAGATGCCCCAAATTCGTTGGATGTGTCCCAGTCCCTCCGATAGCTGTTGGGTGTTCTTGACGGGCGATTCTACCTTCATCCCCATGCCTTTTTGGATGGCATAGGTGACATTTTGGAGCGTGTTGTTGCCAAAATTGTCTAAGCCTTGGACAATTTCATCGGCGAGGTAGTCACGAATGAATGTACCGCGATCGGATAGGATAAATTCCAAGCTTTGATCGATCACTTGGTTCAGATCGTACTCGTCACTAGTCCGCGCATTTGCGAGGAGATTTTCGAGCCGATTCCAGCGGAAGGAACCATCTTTAAACAATAGTTCTTTGAGTGAGTTTCGCAGATCTGGAGCCGGATCTGTGAGTAGCCGTTTGGCAACGTAGGGATAAGCTTTTGCCAATACTTTAAAGTCAGGATCGACGGAAATTGCGATCCCTTCGAGAGTGGCTAGCGATCGCAAGATCAATGCATAGTAAGCTGGAACTTGGAATGGAAACTCGTACATCACCCCTGATAATTGGTCGGTGACGCTCTTGAAATCCATATCCGCAATATTTGTCCCCGCTTCACCTAGTGAGCTGTTGAATACATAGGAAATTGCCGGAATAATTGGTGTCAAATCTGTGTCTGGAGTCAGAAATTCCAACTTCACAAAATCTCGTCCCAACCCCTCAAAATCTCGATTGACTAAATGCACGATCGCTTCGACTAAACCATAACGCTGATATGGTTTAACTTGGCTCATCATCCCAAAATCTAAGTAAGCAAGCTTACCATCTGGCATCGCTAATAAATTACCAGGGTGTGGATCGGCATGAAAGAAACCATGCTCTAATAATTGACGCAACGAACATTGAACGCCAACTTCAACCAGATAAGTAGCATTGAGTCCCTGTGCGGCTACTGCTTCAAGATTGGTCAGCTTCGTACCTGTGATCCATTCCATTGTCAGGACTCTTCTGCCTGTATATTGCCAATAGATTCCAGGCACGTAAATGTCCTGCATACTGCCGTATAGTTCTGCAAATTTCTCAGCATTACGACCTTCGTTTTCATAATCCATCTCCTCGAAAATGCGTTCGGCAAATTCATCGACGATCGAGACTAAATTACTCCGAATCTGTTTAAAATTAGCTTGCAACCAAATACATAGAGTTCGCATCACATGTAAATCGAGTGTGATGCTATCCGCCAAACCAGGACGCTGAACTTTGATCGCGACAGTTTCACCGCTCCACAGCTTACCTTTATACACCTGTCCGAGTGAAGCAGCCGCAACTGGTAAGTCACTAATTTCGGCGTAGATAGCTTCTGGTCTGTCGCCTAGTTCTTCTTCGATAAATTGATAAGCGACTTCATTAGAAAAGGCTGGAATGTTGTCCTGAAGTTGAGCTAGTTCTTCTAAGAACTGTGGCGGCACTAGATCGGGACGGGTGGAGAGTGCTTGACCGATTTTAATGTACGCAGGCCCTAACTTAGTTAGTAATTTGCGAATTTGGGTCGCACGTTTGTCGAGATTTTGCTTGCTGCTGTTGGTGATTTTGTCCAGCCACAGTCCCAGTGCAAAACTAATCATCGGAAAAAAGATCCCGATGAAGCGACCAAATACTTTCAGTGGCAGACTGCTGTAATACTCAGCGATCGCGATCGGATCGTACTTCAACCAGGTACCCTCAGTCACTTCTTTGACTCTGCGGGAAGTGACAACTTCTTTCTCATCCACTAGTTCTGTTGTTACGGCTGGCACTGGTGGCTGACTAAACGGAGCGTCGGACTGAGTAGATGAGGTTGTGTTCATAGGATTATAATAATTAGCCCTGTCAACTACTGTAACAATCTTTGTGAACTGACAGGGGGGATAATATCTATGTTAATTGCACTAGAAATTCTCTAACAGGGGGTTTTCCTGCTTTGGGGGATCGGGATACCGTGGGAGCGTGGGAGCGTGGAAGCGCGGGGGCGTGGGAGATGGGGCGACTGGGGGACTGGGGGACTTGGAGAAACAACATAACTATTCACGATCCACTATTCACTAATTAGATGAAGATAGATTTTCAGTTACATCGAGAGTGGATGCGGAGATCGATCGAGTTGGCTGCCAAGGCTGGGGCGGCTGGAGAGGTGCCAGTTGGGGCGATAATTATCAATCCAGCGGGTGAAATAATTGCTGAGGGTGAAAATCGGCGGGAACGAGATCGAGATCCGACGGCTCATGCGGAAATTGTGGCAATTCGAGCGGCGGGTGCGGATCTAGACAGTTGGCATCTCGATCGATGTACCCTATATGTGACTCTAGAACCCTGTCCGATGTGTGCTGGTGCGATCGTGGCGGCGCGATTGGGGCTGCTAGTGTATGGTGCTGATGATGCCAAAACTGGGAGTATCCGCACGGTATTAAATATTCCTGACAGTGCGGCTTCCAATCATAAATTGACTGTGATTGGCGGAATTTTGGAATCCGATTGCCGTCAACAATTGCAAGAGTGGTTTCGCCGTAAGCGATGTTAGCCAAATATTCCGCCAATTTTCATGAAAGTACATTCCCACACCAGTCGGGGTTGAACGTATGCGAGTAAATGCGATCGAGTCTGTTCTAGTATCTCCACAATTTGGGGCACCCGCGATCGTTGCCAATAAGTATATTGGAGATAGTCTACCAGCCACAATTGCTCGGATGAGTCCAAATCTCGATCGATCTGACTGGCCAATTCTAGTCCCTGACGACGGGTAAATGGTAGTTTAGTCAAATTTGCTATTAAGTCTTCAGGGATGGCTTGAAGCTGCTCCCAGATGGCAATGGCTGCGCCTGGACTACCTTGGGCTAAACCTAGAATTTCTGGTCGCGCTAAGATTTCAGCTTTGCCGAGTTTTGTCAAGATTTCAGTCATTAGAGATCGATCGAGTCGTTGAAATGATACCTGCTGACAGCGAGATACGATCGTTGGCAGTAGTGATTCTACGCTGGTGGCGATCGTGATAATCGTCGCTTTTCCTGGCTCTTCCAAGGTCTTGAGTAGAGCATTGGCGGCACCTTCAGCCATCGTCTCGGCATGTTCGATCGCAATTACCGATCTTTCACCCAACAGCGGCGGACGCGAGAGAAATCGACTGATTTCGCGAATTTGTTCGATCCTAATTTGGGGTGGTGCTTTCTTTTTTACACCTGCGGCGGCGGCTTCTGCGGCGGAGAGCAGTTTATCTTGATGCTTGTATGTTGGTGCTACCCACAACACATCGGGGTGATTTCCTTGGCGGAGCTTCTGCTTGACTAATAACTTTGCAGCCAGCGGATCTGTGCCTGAGACTGGTGCTGATGCGTCAAAAATTAGTTCAATAAAGCATCTCGCCGCCAAACTTTTGCCGATCCCATCCGCGCCATGAAAAAGGTATGCAGGTGACAAGCGTTGTTTGACGATCGATTGTGTCAATAGTTCGACAGCTTGAGTTTGTCCCAGTAATGCAGAACTAAATTCAGTCAAGTTTCAAGTCGTTCGAGTCTTTATTGGAAACTAGATCGTGAGGCACTAATCATAATTTTAGCCAAAGATGATGGTAAACTCCAACTATTCAGCCATTGTAGTTAGATATAGTGTAAACATTAGCCTGTCATTCACTATCCACTTAATAAATAACTCGATCGAGATGGCACTGTCGCGCCGTTGCCTGGGTACACTATGGGAAAGTAACGTCAATTGCTGACGAAGCCTGCTAGCAGCATCGATCGGATGTCGCACTCACCCAAATACGTGGATGATTATTTACGCGAGTTACTATGAACACGACTGAACCCAACCTTCAACGAATTTTATTAGTTGATGATGACCTCGTAGTTCGGGCTAAAGTCAGTGAGTCATTGGAACAAGATGGCTTTGAGGTGATCCTCGCCAAGAATGGCAACGACGGGATTGCCGCCTATCAGCAACATCGCCCCGATTTGATTCTGGTTGATGCGGTGATGCCGATTTTAGATGGCTTTGAATTTTGTGAGCAGCTCAAGAATCTCGGTGAACGGTTGACACCGATTTTAATGATTACTTCTCTCGATGATAATGAATCAGTCGATCGAGCTTTTGCATCTGGAGCTACAGACTATATTACCAAGCCAATTAACTTAACGGTTCTGCGTCAACGGGTACGGAATTTAGTGCGCCAGTCGCATCTGATCAAAAATCAACTAACCGAACTGCAACAGGCAAATCAAGATCTCAAACTATTAGCAAATCTAGATAGTCTCACAAAATTGTCTAATCGGCGCGGCTTTGACGACTACATCCAGAAAGAGTGGGATCGGATGAAACGGATCAAAGCTCCGCTATCTTTGATTATGTGCGATGTAGATTTCTTCAAACATTATAACGATAGATATCTCCATCCCAATGGCGATAAATGTCTAGTTAAAGTAGCCATGTCCATGCGAAGCACCGTTCGCAGGAGTGGCGATTTAGTTGCTCGTTATGGTGGTGAAGAATTTGCGATCGTTCTCCCAAACACAGATGCTTTAGGAGCCGTTTCTGTTGGTGAAAATGTCCGCTCGGCAGTCAAAGGACTGCAAATCACCCATGAAGCCTCAGCCGTTTGCCCCTACGTCACCGTCAGCGTGGGCGTATCCACAATTATCCCCAATAGTGAAAATGATTTTCCAGCCTTGATTAATGCAGCCGATCGGGCCTTATATCAAGCCAAGTCCCAAGGACGCGATCGAGTCACCATGATTGTCGCCTAGATCGACTATTACTCGGTGGCGCAAGTGAGGATACTATTTGTCTACTCTAGTCACCGATTTCCCCGCTCCCCGCTTTCAAAAATAGCAACTAGATTTACGCTGTAGACTACCAGTTTGTTAAGGAATTATTCAATCCCCGTATCCACAGATGGGGATCGCATATAGTGTTTAGCAGGTACAGTTGCTAATAGCTTGGCTCCAAAAAAGCTACTTAAAGTAGCTACCTGTCTGCGATTTTTCAGCTTAATGCTGCTAATGTCATGAAAGTTTTCTGACAAAGCTGCAAAAAATCTATCTTTATTATTCGATCGCCAATAATTATCTAAACACTAGACTTTCCAGCCGCTCCGCCAACTATATTAATTAATCTATTGGGCATCTCCCGATTTCCCTGCCTATGACTAACTTTCCCTGGCTCACGACGATCATTCTGTTCCCCGTCCTCGCGTCCCTCGCGATTCCGATTATCCCCGACAAAGATGGGCGAACAGTGCGCTGGTATGCCCTGATTGTGGGGTTGCTTGACTTTATCCTGATCGTCTACACCTTTGCAAATCACTATGATATGCATACCGATCGACTCCAATTGGTCGAAAGTTATAGTTGGATCGCTCAACTGGACTTAAAATGGTCAGTTGGAGTCGATGGGATCTCGATGCCCCTAGTACTACTCACAGGCTTTGTCAGCACCCTAGCCATCCTAGCAGCTTGGCCAGTTACCTTCAAACCCAAGCTATTTTACTTCCTGATGTTGGTGATGTACGGCGGACAGATTGCCGTCTTTACCGTTCAGGATATGCTGCTATTTTTCCTCGTCTGGGAGCTAGAGCTGCTCCCTGTCTACTTATTCCTGTCAGTTTGGGGCGGTAAGAAACGACTATACGCTTCGACCAAATTTATCCTTTATACTGCTGGTGGCTCCCTCTTCATCCTGGTAGCAGCCTTAGCGATGGGATTCTACGGTGATACTGTCACCTTCGACATGCGGGCATTAGCTGCCAAAGACTACACCCACAATTTCCAGCTCTTTATGTATGCGGGATTATTAATCGCCTATGGCGTGAAATTACCGATTATCCCGCTTCATACCTGGCTCCCCGATGCACATGGCGAAGCAACAGCCCCCGTCCACATGCTGCTAGCAGGTGTGTTGTTAAAAATGGGTGGCTATGCCCTGATTCGGATGAATGCGGGAATGTTGCCCGATGCCCACGCCACTTTTGCACCACTGCTAATTGTGTTGGGAGTAGTGAATATTGTCTACGCTGCCTTAACTTCATTTGCCCAGCGCAACCTCAAGCGGAAGATTGCTTATTCTTCAATTTCCCACATGGGATTTGTGCTAATCGGGATTGCTTCTTTCACCGATTTGGGAATGAGTGGCGCAGTCCTACAAATGGTATCTCACGGCTTAATCGGCGCGAGTTTATTCTTCCTAGTTGGAGCTACATACGATCGCACCCACACCTTGATGCTAGATGAAATGGGCGGTGTCGGTCAAAAAATGAAGAAAATCTTTGCGATGTTCATAGCCTGCTCGATGGCATCTCTCGCATTACCAGGCATGAGTGGCTTCGTCGCAGAGCTGATGGTATTTGTCGGCTTTGCTACTAGCGATGCCTACAATCTCCAGTTTAAAGTGATCATGGTCTTGATTGCCGCGATCGGCGTTGTCCTCACCCCCATCTATCTACTCTCAATGCTGCGGGAAATCTTCTACGGCGAGGAAAATAAAAAGCTAGTCGAGAAAGAAGAATTAATCGATGCCGAACCCAGAGAAGTGTTCATTATCGCCTGTCTCCTGGTACCAATCATCGGTGTCGGCTTCTATCCCAAACTCCTCACCCAGATTTACGATACAACTACAACATCGCTCACCGCACATCTGCGAGATTCTGTGCCAGCACTTGTCGCCCACAGACAATCTACTCCGGTTGCGCTGGGAGAGTCGATCCAAGCACCAAAAATTAATTAACACCCTTCAGAGTGCCGATGTAAACACCCTGACTGATTAGATC
Source organism: Chamaesiphon sp. 341R_metabat_111 (assembly GCA_025351825.1). Classification (GTDB taxonomy): domain Bacteria; phylum Cyanobacteriota; class Cyanobacteriia; order Cyanobacteriales; family Chamaesiphonaceae; genus Chamaesiphon. The sequence continues at coordinate 39,913 of JANXVE010000117.1, forward strand.
TGTGAGACTCGATCGAACCTGTTGGCGATCGAGTTATCATAGTCTCACTCCCTAGATTTCTAAGCACTTGTTCAATCTTCGGGATGTAGCGCAGCTTGGTAGCGCACTGCTTTCGGGAAGCAGGGGTCGGAGGTTCAAATCCTCTCATCCCGACTAGGCTGAAATTAATACACAGAAGAGTTCCTAGAAGACAGCGCATGTCATCGAGGAACTTTTCTGTGTCAATAAGGTTTTTATGAAGTGTTCATAAGTGGTCTTAGCTGGTTGAAATTTACACCGCTATTTACACCGCTCGAATACAAATGAAAGTTGGAATTCAAAATAAAGAAGGTCGCCTCATCCTTGTCTGGAATGACGGGAAACGTCGCACGATGGCGATCGGGGCAGCAGACAACAAAGGCAGCAGAGCAGCAGCTCAGAGAAAGAAGGCTGAAATCGAGCAAGACTGGATTACTGGGCATTACGATCGAACCTTGCTCAAGTACAAGCCCCGAATATTGGGCAAGTCTGCTACCGAGATATCAGTTCCAGAATTGTTCGATCGCTTCACAAAGTACCAAGCCAAGGAGGAAGGGCTATCCCAGTCCTCGATCGTGACTCGGTACATAGCACTGAGAAAGATGCTAGAGAAAGTTCTCAATGTTCCAGCCAACATGATCGGGAAGAAAGAAGTTGAACGATTTGCAGATGTCTGTGCTAAAACGCTGCAATCTTCCACCTCAAAAGCCAGGATTGGGCTGTTGGTGAAGTGTTGGGACTGGGCTAAGGGTAAGTATCATGTGGCGGAAGACAACCCCTTCCGTGGGCTTGATAATCGGTTTAAATCGCAGCAGAAGAAACCACCGCAACCATTTTCAGCCTTGGAAGTGCGGGCTATTCTGGATGGCTTTCGGTCGAGTAAATATTATTCCCCGTATGCCGATTTTGTAGCTTTTCTATTTGGAGTTGGATGTCGGATTGGTGAGGCTGTCGGTCTACGGTGGGAAAATGTAGCTGCTGACTTCACTAGCGTTTATATCTGCGAATCTATCACCAGGGGAGTTGTTGGGAGTACCAAGACCAAACGGTCGAGAACTGTGAACTTATCACCCTCGATCGCTGCAATGTTAAAACAACGGAAGGAAAATTGTCATGCTAGTCCAGCCGATTTAGTCTTCACAACACCAACCGGATTATCGATTAACGATCGTAATTTCCGTCGCCGCGCCTGGACTAAAGTTTTACAGGCTGCGGAGGTGCCTTATCGGAAGCCTTATACCAATCGAAGTACCGCGATTAGTCATGCCCTCGCTGCTGGGCAGGATTACATTAGTGTGGCTAAAGCTGCTGGGCATTCGCCACAAGTACTTCATGATAATTACGCAAATATCATTGAAAGTCGATCTGTATTTGTGGATTTTGATTAGTTGTAAACCATATCTGCAAACTCTATCTATGTCCAATCACCAATTTACAGTCAAGCAAATCAGTAATTTTATCAAGAGAAATAAAGACAAAAAAGGATGGCTAAATGCCAGAGATGTTCGATCGGGTAATATGTCATCGGCAGAAACAAGAAAGCTTATGTATTCAATATGTAATAATTATAAAATTGCTTTTGATAATGAACTTGTCTTTCAAGATGAGAGGTATGAGATTTGCTTTGAGCTAAATCAGAAAGATAGAATGATTGAGGATCTCGATCGTTTCGATTGTATCGTCTTAACGGATATAGCAATGATGGATATTCCATCAAAATCTTTGATAAATAACAAAACAACACCATCTGAATTTTCACACTGGAAATATTTGCTAGGCGATTTCATAAGAGTGTTTAAAGCATTGTGTCGATATCAGAATGGTCAAAGTATTGATAATTTTGAATACTTTGATAGCTTTAAATACCCTGACTATTCTGATGTCATTTATGATACTGAAGGGAGGTCAAAGGAGGAGGATGAGGAAACATACAGGAAAAATGTGGAGTTACACAAAAAAGATATTAAAAAACATTTGCTATTGAATGTTCGTAAATTTATTAGTATGTACAAGGCTCTTAGAATCGGATGGAAGGAGATAAAAGACTTTTACCCTGATATTACTTACAATACTTTTTTTATTGCAATATTGCGGGGACACTATGATGAGAGATTTGTACATCCAATTAGTTGTTTAACTTCTCCAGAACAGCAGATAGTCCACTCACGAAAAACTGTTACGCTTTCAAACTTTCATGGAAATATTAAGCGTGAGCTTGAACGTTTGTCTGAAGAGGAAAATCCAGACGACTCTGACAGGGAATTATATAAATTAACCTTGGAGCAATACAATCGAGAACCTCACAGCCAAGGCTTCGAGAATGCCTTCGCCATGCTAAAGAAAGTCGCACAAAAAGATCCTCAAGTAATGCAAATACTTATGGATTTCTATCAGGCTTTATCTATTGTTGGAAGATTTTCCGAACAATCAATGGATGAAAATTTTGCTAAATTCCTTGAACGCGATGGAATAGGAGATTTTGTGTTGGATTACGATCCGAAATCGAATGATGCGTCCGCTGTCGATCGAGTGCTTTATCAGATCAAGGATGTAATGAGAGCAAGTAACGACCCAAGAGTACGAGCTGCGGTATCAGACTGGGTGGAAGCCACAAGTAAAAGCCTTAACTTTGATGTCAAAATATCTCGACGAAACGAGCAAAGATCCAAAAAAGACAAAGCCTTAACTTTAGACTTATTGCTTTTTAACAGAAAAAATCGCTGAAAGCTTTACATACGCTGGGTTGTAATCGGTGGTTGACACAAATAGCTAAAAATCTCGATATAAATAGGTTTCATGGCTTTTCAACCTCTTAAAGCAACGAGTCTCTTGATGTCAAAATATCTCGATGAAACAGGTAAAAATCCAAAAAAGATGTCGATCGATAGAAATTTCCAAAACTTTCCATCAAAATGGCCATTCTGTAGCTGGAATTCATCAGGACTATGTGGGATATTGATTGAGTCCTACAGCCACTTCTGAACACCTCTGAGCCTAGATTTCAGCCTTTCCCGAAAATAATACCAAGCACCCCTTATCCACTTATCCATTCAAGCTTATGGCAAAACACAAAACTATTCCCCGTCCTCAACTCATCTGGCGACTAGTTCCCAGTAAAGAGATCTGCCAGCAGCTTGGGATATCTTACTCAACTCTTAAACGCTGGAGAAAGACGGAAGTAATTACAGAGGGTATCCATTGGCAGTATCAGCCAGGTACAAAAGCCCGCTTGCTCTGGAATCTCGACCTCATGCGGGATTGGGCATCAAATTCTGGTACTCCTGCTCATGCTCGATCGATAGAACTCTTTGTCGCTAGTTTGCCCAGCTCGTAAACAGTCCAAGTAAAAACGCCCTCATCGCTGGGGGCGATAAAAATAAAAACAATATCTCAACTTTATGCCAAATTACCTTCTCATGAAAAGTATGGATATACGCCCTTAAATAGCAATCCCCTCAGATCTCAACTCTGAAGGGATTGCATGAACTGGAGTTTCTATGGGCGGGACTCTAATTATGTAAATACTTGTGATACATCAGTAAACATAAGTATAACTCGCCCATTGGAACCTATTCAAGTCCTAAAAATGAGTGAACACCTATGGCTATAAAAGAAGACGATTTTCTCGCGCTGCCAGAGTACTGGCAACTAACGCCTACAGGGAAAATTAAGGCGGGTAAGGTTAACCCCAAGGCTCCATATCTTGATGACTGGCAAAACAAAGATGTCGATCGAGCTTTTATGCAGCGCGAGATCGATGCAGGTAAAGCAGTTGGAATTGGATTAAGACTGGGAGAACCCAGCGGATGTGTAGTCGCGATCGACTTTGATGGACAATCGGCGATCGATCTCGGACGAGAATCATTTGGTGAAATGCCCGTAACTGTAAACTGGACTTCTGGCAAACCTGGACGATATCAAGCCTTATTTGTCGTTCCCGAACAATATCGCGATCGAGTTAAAAATAAGACAGTTAAGACGGGCATTATTGGTGATGACGGTAAAGCCGAGCAACTTGAGTTCAGATATACGGGCAATCAATCAGTCTTACCGCCATCTCCACATCCAACAACGGAGGGCTACAAATGGATTAATAACCCGATCGATACTCCGGTGGCCGAATTACCTCAATCTGCGATCGATTACTGGCTCACCCTAATAGAACCAAAGGTCGAACAGAAAAAGACTAAGCCTAAGCCACAAGGTAAACAGCAACAACCTAAAATTGCAAATAGCGATATTCCGCCTATTCCTCTCAAAAATTGTCTGGCTAAATCAAATCAAAATTTACTGGGTGGGGTAAGCGAAGGTGGTCGGAACCAAGCAGGGACAGCACTATCACGAGATTTAATTGGCTGTGCTAATTATCTAGATTCTGAAGGAATACCATATGATGGCGACCCACGAGATTTGTTTGATGGATTTGCTGATGGCTGTTTCCCACCCATTGGTTTTGGTAAAGAGGACGAACCTGATGAACCCGATCGAATATGGAGATCGGCGGAGAATGATAATCCTTCGCCAGCATGTACGACAGAAGGTATCGACAATATTATCGAAGCTTGGAATAAAAAACATAGCTCCCATGAGGATAAAAAGACGGCAGGCGACCGACTGCTAGAGATAGCTCAAACTGATACTGAATACTTTCATACCTCTGACAAGGTTCCTTATGTAGACATCCTCATCGATGGCAACCGTCATACGTACTCAATTCGCTCAAAAGCGTTTCGCTTATGGCTATTGGGTGGATATTATAAAGCATTGGGTAAAGGTGTCAGCTCACAAACACTTCAAGATACGCTCTCAACTTTAGAAGCGATCGCTATATTTGATAGTCATACTTGCGACGTTCATTTGAGAGTAGCCGAACACCAGGGGAAAAAATATCTCGACTTGGGAACAGCAGACTGGAGAGCAGTTGAAATCGATTTATCAGGTTGGCGGTTGGTACCTAATCCACCAGTGCGGTTTTGGCGACCGGATTCACTACTATCATTACCCTATCCAGTCGAGGGGGGAAGCCTAGATGAGTTGAAACAACTACTCAATGTTGATGGAGGGGCATGGATTCTAATTGTCACATTCTTACTGTTCTGCTTTTGCCCCAGTAAAACATATCCAGTTCTGGTTATTTTAGCTCACAGAGGTTGTGGTAAGACCGCAGCGGCAGAGATTCTCAAAGGATTAGTCGATCCTGGCAAAGCGGCTCTGATTAAGCTCCAGGGTGACACACTCAAATTAGCTGTGACTCTCTCCCGTCGATGGTTGCCTGTTTACGATAACGTCGGTCACATTAGCCCCGATCAGTCAGACGATCTCTGTCGGGTGGCTACAAATTTTGGGTATAGCACTCGTACTTTGCACACCACCGATGAGGAAACGACATTCGAGTTTACTCGCCCGCAGATAATTACCGCGATCGATGCCCTGGTGACTCGTGATGATTTAGCCGATCGGGTGTTAATGGTGCAACTACCAGAGATTACCGAAGACAAGCGATTACCCCAAGCCGAACTAGATGCCAAAGTTGAAGCAGCCAGACCGAGAATTCTGGGAGCACTGTTAACTGCACTCAGCCAAACATTAGCCCAACTACCCCATACCAAACCCGAAACGCTTCCTCGGATGGCGGATTATGCTCTATTCGCGATCGCGAGTGAGAAAGCACTTGGTCTGAAGGATGGTGATTTTATGAAGGTATTCAATCAAAGCCGTGAACAGTCCAGACAGATTGTAATCGAGTCTTCGCCAGTTGGTGAAGCGATTGTGCGGTTGATGGAAAACTACCCAATTCCCAAGTCTTGGAAAGGAACTGCATCCCAGTTGTTGAAAGAACTGGAGCAGCACACCGATGAAGCTACTTATCGATCGCGATATTTCCCCAAAGCCTCTAACCTGCTGAGTCGTCAACTCAAACGACTAACTCCAGATTTGAAGTTAGTGGGAATTAATATATCGGAATCTAGGATACATGGAGGGACGAGACAACTAGTTTTAGAGAAAGTTGTAAAAGTATCGTCACCATCGTCACCAGAGTACGATCGAACTCCAGATGACCCTCTCCATAAAGATTCCAGTGGTGACGATAGCGGTGACGATACGGTGACGGTCAACAGCCAGGGTGACGATACTTTTCAGGGTGACGATAACTGATTTTCTATCGTCACCATATCGTCACCCGCTCTATCCAACGTACAGCAGCACTTTCATGCTAGTGGTGACGATGGTGACGATAAAAATTCTTTATTTGCTGAAGCAGACATAAAAGATTCTAAAAATTCTGCCGTCTTAAAAGTTGGCGACCATCACTAGGGAGGAAACCCGACAGGATGAGTATACTGTGAGTGTCAGGAAGTTGCGACTGCCTGAATAGCAGAGGCTCTGGTAATTGCTGGAGCCTCCGGCTGTGGCCCATAACTGAGTGGTAGAAGTATTTAGATTGATTTAACTGCAAACACCTTTTGACGATCGCTTGGTCGCTAGAGCGAGGCTTCCAAGTCCTATGTATCACTTTGAAGGTTAATGAATTGTGGCGGATTCGATCGGCAAAATGTAGTTGTGTACGACGATCGATCTCACAAACCTTCATAGATCTGGACACTGACGATCGATAGTCTCTCTCATAAGCTAGGAAGTGAAACCTTCACACTACAGCTTAGATGGACGCAGATAACCAGATCCAAACTGAATCTTCACCACATGATGACTTTAACGTGAGAGAAACTGTTGATGCGATCGATGATGGAATTAAATTCGCAGACAACGCTAATACTGTTCGGAACGTAGCCCAAGGAATGGCGGCTGGCGGTGCTATGGCTGGTGCTGTGGCTACTGGCGGTGCTGGCATGATGTCTGGATTGGCTGCGGTTGGTGGAGTCGTGGGCGGAGGTGCTGTTGCTGGAATCGGTGTTTTGGGTGCTGCTCCCGCTGCTGCTGCCAAAATGGTGATGAATCAAGTTTTAGTAGATGACGATCGCCTGTCCGATGAAGAACGGGAAGCGCGTTCGGTGGGTAGAACTATGACGACAGTGGGTGCAGTTGCTGGCAGTGCAGGAACGGTGGGGGCAATCGCAACGGCTGGTGGTGTTGCTGGACTGAGCGGGGCAGGCATAACTTCCGGTTTAGCCGCGATCGGTGGGACTGTTGGCGGTGGTATGGGTGCAGGAATAGCGATCGCGGTAGCAGCTCCGGCAGTAGTAGCGGCTGGTGTGGGTTATGGAGCTTATAAAATTTGGCAGTGGATGACCTCAACAGATGAGTAAGAACCTATTGCAATCTTCCCTAGAAGGTATTCTTGCGAGTAACCCAATCTTGGATACTTGCTAATTATCCAGTTCTTAACTTAATAGTAAATATGCACCATCCGCAAATATACGATACTATTTCAATTCTTGAAGATTTTTTCTTGCTCACTGATACTCAATTTAGATGTCAAATTGAACCCGCACTCTACTTTAAATCAATCTCTAAAGAACTTACAACAGCGGAAGAAGACACTCCTGCCCAAGATTACCAATGATTCAGAATTATTCGCCCTCTTAATAATGGTAGGGTCGAAATTAATATATTTGGTTATTCTAGAGACAATGACTCGATGGACATGTAGTGATAATTACGGATGCCATTTCGATCGATCTGGAGATCGATATCGATCGAGTCTCCACCAATCAAAACTACTGATAAATACTATTTCTATCCTGATGAGCTGCAAGGGCACGTTAAGGCTATCAACCCTTTGACACAGCAGGAAAACGATTGATTCAAAATCGTCCAGATGACTGGTGCTTGGGTATATTGCGAACTACCCGACATGATTGCATCTGCGCCTCAGCTCAACCGAATCGAATCAGCCTTAAAGTCACTTACTGATACTCGCAGCCTCAAAGAACTTTTTTACGATCGATTACATTACGATCGAGTCAGCGAAACTATTTCTACTCGCAGATTTTCGGATTCGGTGCGGGCTAGTCTGGGGGATAGCGAACCGCTACTATTGGCTGATGGTGGAGTCGGGGGACAGTTTAAGGTTATTTACACGCGGTTGAGTTCCCAACAGATTTACAAGCAACAGCAGCGGGGCATTATTGAATCGTTGTTGGGTATTCATCCACACTCGCTATTTGTCTTCTCTAATCAGGGTCAGGATGACTGGCATTTTATTAATGCTAAACATGACGAGCAGAATACTCAACGGCGGTTGTTGCGGCGGATAGTGGTCAATCAGCGGGAGCAGTTACGCACGGCGATCGAACAAATTGGTGAGTTAGATTTACAGTCGATCGGGCAGCAATGCAGGAAGAAGGCGATCGAGCTGGAGCCACTAGAAATTCAGATTCAGCATGATGAGGCGTTTGATGTTGAGAAGGTAACGGATCGGTTCTTCTCGGAGTACAAGCTGGTATTTGAGTCGGTTGAGGGTTCGATAAAAGGCATCCAGGATGCGGAGCAGAAGCGGTTATTTACCCAGAAGTTGTTCAACCGTCTGATGTTTATTGCTTTTGTCCAGAAGAAGGGCTGGTTGGAGTTTAATGGCTCTGGGGATTATTTTAAGTCTCTCTGGCAAGACTATCAGAAATCCCCCAACCCTTTTGGAAAGAGGGCTAAGAGGGAGGAGGGGAATTTTTATCGCGATCGATTGTCGCATTTGTTCTTTGCAGGTTTGAACGATCCTGACAGGCAGGGTGATAAGGAGCTGATTGAATTGATTGGCAATGTGCCATATCTGAATGGGGGGTTATTTGAAGAGGATGCGAGTGAGATGGTGCCTGGGATTGTGGTGCCGGATGGGGCGATCGAGGATATTCTGACTAAGTTATTTGACAGGTTTAATTTTACGGTGAGTGAGAGTACGCCGCTGGATGTGGATGTGGCGGTAGATCCAGAGATGTTGGGGAAGGTATTCGAGGAGCTGGTGACAAATCGGCATGGTTCGGGGAGTTACTACACGCCGAAGCCGATTGTGGCTTTTATGTGTCGGGAGACGTTGAAGGGGTATTTGAAGTCGAAGTGTGCTGAGGATGTGGAGAAGATCGATCGGTTTGTGGATGACCATGAGAGTGGCGATCTTGCCGATCCTGAAGCTGTTTTGAATGCGTTGAAGTCTGTCACAGCTTGCGATCCGGCTTGTGGCAGTGGGGCATATTTATTGGGGATGATGCACGAGTTACTGGATTTGCGGGCTTGTCTGTTTGCTAGCAATAATCTGGGGGCGGAGAGTGTCTATGGGCGGAAGTTGGAGATTATTGAGAATAATCTTTATGGGGTGGATAAGGATGTGTTTGCGGTGAATATTGCGCGGTTGCGGCTGTGGTTATCGTTGTCGGTGGATGGAGATAAGCCACAGCCGTTACCAAATCTCAAGTACAAGCTGGAGCAGGGGGATAGTTTGATTACGCCTGTTGTTGCTAGTCAGCTATCGTTACGCACAGGTTCGGTGCAGGAGTTTCAGCGGTTGAAGTCGGAATATTTGACGGCGCATGGAAAGGAGAAGAAGGCTGGTTTGGAGAGGAAGATCGAGGATATTAAGGAGCAAATTGCAACTTTTACGCCTGGTGTTTGCAAGGCGGGTGATTTCGATTGGATGGTGGATTTTGCGGAGATTATGGCAGATGGTGGGTTTGATATTCAGGTTGCAAATCCGCCTTATGTGAGGATGGAGCTTTTCAAGGAAATTAAATCGACTTTGAAAAAGAACTTTCCCGAAGCTCATAGCGATCGATCTGATTTGTACTGTTATTTCTATGCTCGATCGCTTCAACTCCTCAAACCTGGAGGAATGCTAGCTTTTATCTCTTCAAATAAATGGTTCAAGGCTGGATATGGTGGGAAGCTGCGACAGTATATTGCAGATACTTGTGATATTCACAGTATTACTGATTTTGGAGAATTGCCAGTATTTAAAAGTGCTGCTGTCCTGACGATGATATTTGTCAGTCAACTTAAAGATAAGAATAGTAACGCAGCTAAAAAGTCAAGCTCATTAAAATTCACTGAGGTTCAGTCATTATCGGCTCCTTATCCTGATGTTAAAGCTCTTATTCAATCCTGTGGTAGCTTTCTTCCTCATGATGCAATTAATGGTGCAAACTGGCTCTTAACCGATCGGGTTTCGGCTGACAGAATAAAGCAAATGAGATCGAATAGCATCCCATTGAGTAAATATGTTCACGGTAAAATTTCTTATGGAATAAAGACGGGTTGTGATAAAGCTTTTGTCATAGATGAAGATACTCGTAATATGCTGGTTCAAGAAAATCCAGATAGTGCGAAAGTTATAAAAATGCTAGTGGTCGGAGATGATATTCGCAAATGGCATACTAAAGACAAGAATCGGTACTTAATCTATATGTATCACGGTATTGATATTAGCAAATTAGATGCTGTCATTAACTATCTCAAGCCTCATCGTCAAAAACTAGAAAAAAGAGCAACAAAGCAGAATTGGTATGAGTTACAACAACCTCAGATGAGCTACTGCGCTGCCTTTAATCAGCCTAAAATTATTTATCCAGATATGTGTCAATCATCTAGATTTACTTTTGATGATAAAAAAGTATTCATTAAAGACACTGCTTTTATTATTCCTATGAATGACATGTATTTGTTAGGGGTACTAAATTCCACTTATGTATGGAAATATTTAGATGATGCCTGCTCCGAGATACTAGGTCAGAGCTTGAGGTTGAAAAATCTTTACATGAATCAAGTTCCAATTCCCCAAGCCAGTGAAATAGAGCGAAAGGCTATATCTAAACTGGTGCAAAAATGTCTAGATGCCAAAGGTGTTGGCTGTGAGGTATGGGAGCAGGAGATTGATGAGATTGTGGCGGGGCTGTATGGATTTGCGTCAGAAACTCCACCGCTGGATGCGAAAAGTTTGGGTTTTGGTAAAGAGGTACAACACGAGCCAGAATTAGCTGTATTGACTAGCAAAACTAGGAAGTCAAAGCAACCAGCCAACACTAGTACGTCGATAGAGAGCGATCTTAACTAAAATTGAAGTAGATTCGAGGAAAATCAGATGCAGTCAGCTTTACATATCACTACCACCATCCAACCTGGCAACAAAATCGAACTTCAAATTCCCGATGGCGGCATCGGCGACACTGTAGAAGTCTTCGTGATTTTAGCCGATAAAGCCACCACACCACCACCGATCCGACAGTCAATTCTCGCCACGATCGATACCATTCACAGCCAGCAGCCCAGCCGCACGGCAGCAGAAATCGAACAACAGATTCAAGAGGCTCGCGACGGATGGGAGAACTAAATTTACCCATTGGGAGCAACGTCTATATCGATACGCCGATTTTGATTTATACCCTCGAAAATCATCCCGATTTTTATCCATTGCTAAAACCACTGTGGGCAAAGTTTGGAAATAGTGAGATTTCGATTTTTACTAGCGAATTAATCATTACCGAGGCATTAGTATCACCCTTACGCAGTGGAGATGTCAGATCGATCGCTAATTACGAGCAGCTAATTTTCTATGCTGGCATTAATTTAATCCCGATCGATCGAAATATTCTACTCGCAGCTACCGATCTCCGCGCCAAGTATCGCATCAAAACCCCAGACGCAATTCACGCAGCAACGTCTCGATCGCTGGGTTGTAATCGATTTATCACTAACGACAAAGGTTTCCGCAATATCGCGGGTTTGCCTGTCTTGATTCTTAGTGAAATCTAGAAAGAGTTATCGCCCAGGTTGGGCGATCGATTGTTTTCATTTACAACCCACATTCCGCACGATTGAAATCGTCGCTGATGCTGCAAAGTCCGCCTACGCGGACTGGATTTATTAGTCCGCGTAGGCGGACTTTGCAACATCAGCAGCGGTTTTAACCGCTGATTTATTTATCGCCCGATTTCTTACGTTGGAAAACCTGCTGCATTTTGTGGGTAGGGATTTAACTCAATATCTTCCGCAACCTTACCCCAAAACTATGCCTACCAACGACATCATCGACAATCGCACTCACAAACTCGCCGAACAAATCCGCACTAACCTCGATTCCTCCACCGCCGCTCATTTCGCCGTCGGCTACTTTTTCCTCTCTGGCTTCACCGCCATCGCCGACAAACTCCCCCACATCAAACACCTGCGGCTCCTGATCGGAAATACTAC
>JANXVE010000144.1 GCA_025351825.1 Chamaesiphon sp. 341R_metabat_111
GGCTGAGGTGGAGAGTCAAATTCAACGATTAACTTGTTTAACAGTACAAGAGAAGCAACTTGATCTTGGTAAATGGTTTGTGGATATTCTCTACCGCCCAGAATTAAAGCTGGAATGATTTTTTACTTGAAAGTCCCTTAGCCGATTTAAACCGTCCACGAGCAACTTGCTCTTGAATAAATTTTTCTTGCTCTGGCTCCAAGGTGATGCTCACAGTGACACTCTACCTTTATATTTTTTTCCATGTTAACCGATTCCGCAAAGCGGAGGCTATGCCAACGAGTAACAAAATTTTATCGTTACTTTAATCGATTTCATGTTTACTGTTGATTTATAGATTTAATAAGTCTCCACAGCGGCTGTGGCAATAAAAAGGGATGATTCCAGCTTGAGCTACTTGACTGTTCGCCCAGCACCTGAAGTCGCCACTGCTCCCACATGATGATTAACCACAAAATCTCCCCAATTCGCCGCCCTTGAACCGAGCCGCCAAATTTGCCGCTAACTAATCTCGCCGCCAGATCTGGTTGCCACAACCCCGACTGTTTGAGTACCTGTGGATTTAGCCATCTGCCCAAATCTGACCACAATTCCTGATATAACCATGCTGTCAGAGGCACGCCCATTCCCCGTTTAGTGCGCCAGACAATTTCGGCAGGAAGTAAGTGTTCGACGGCGCGTTTGAGGATGTATTTCTCACAGGCACCCTGAAGTTGGAGGCTGCCAGATACGCCAAATGTCCACTTTGCTAATGGTAAATCACAGAAGATCGATCGAACTTTCAATCCATGCCAACTTGCCAAATTAGTCGCGCGGGGCTGGATATTTTGGGCACCTTTGAGCATCAGGGAGGCACGGCGCAGACGGTGGAGTAGTTCGGGGGCAAAGGCTGGATCTAGCGCGTCACGAATCCAATCGGCTGGATCTAGGGATTGGATTTGGCTTAATATGTCCGCCTGAAATGCTTGGTGGGTATAATCATAGAGTCGATGGAATGTCTGAAGATAAGGGTGAATTAAGTCACGACTTTCCCCATAAATACTCGCTGCAATCAGCGGTTTATTTGTCCATCCCGCAAATAATTGATCGCCCCCCTCACCATTGAACACAACCGACACATCTTGGCTAGCAGCTTGATTGAGCAGATAGAGCGGTACTGTCACGCCATCGCCATAGGGTAAATCTAGTGCGTGGGCGGTAGAAGTAAGAGCTTTGCGGACTAATTTAGGATTTACAGGTATTTTTAGCAGGGGAATCTGAAGATGATTCGCAACTTGTTCGGCGTAGGGCTGCTCGGAAAAGCCAGCTTCGCCAAAGTCCAGAGTATATGCGCGGACTTTAATTCCATTTTGCACTAATAGTGCGGCAGCGATCGAGGAATCCAATCCACCCGATAAAAATACCCCAACAGGTTCATCTGGCAAATCCCGAATTTGGCGTTCGATAGCTGCTTGTAATAAGTCTTGAAGCTGCGTAACAGCAACTCCTTCATCAGTTATTTGTTCGGGTGCTTGTTGCCAGTGATTGCGTCTAATTGTCACTGGTTGCAGTGTCCCCACCGCCCAATATAATTCGACTCCCGCAGGTACTGCCTGAATACCTGTGACGGGCGTTAATGGTGTGGGCACATAGGAAAAGCAGCCATAGCCGTAAAATCCAGCTACATCGATTTGTGGTTGGGAAATTAGTGGTAATAGTAACTGAAGATGAGATGCAAACCAAATTGTCGAGTCTATGTCTGTCCAGTATAATGGTGTGCATCCAAACGGTTCTCTTCCCAAGATTAAACCAGCGTCTTTTAACCGTACCCAGCAGTCATGTTCTAATCCAGATGCAGAAACTCCTACTGGTATCTCTGATATGATTTTAATTGGTGCGGTTAGTAACTTTGCGAGTAAATTCGATCTATCTTTTTCACCCCAGTATCCAACTAATTTTTCATCTAAAATCGCAATGCTACTCAAGAGTTTACATTTTTTGAATTACTTATAAATTTGATACTTAGCGAATGTTCCGCATGGTGTACAATATCTACCATGTGGAACCTCGGTCAGTGAGCGGAGCCGAACTGAACTTATTCGACTTCAAAAGGTGATTGTTTGAGTAATCGATCGCCAACCAATATTTGAACTTTCCAGGCACCTGTGGCCGCATTAGTGGGAATCTGGTAACGACACTGAGTATTCCAGACTGCGGTAGTAATATTTTTGGTGTCGTAGCGATTTGTATGGGTGATTTGTCCTTGAGGATCGAGCCAATTGCAGGTAAGATTCAATTTTTCATTGATGGGTGCATCCTTTAGTGTCACCTGATAGAAAATCTCTGAACCTTTAACAATTGTCTTTGAATTTTCGCCACTTTGAATGAGGGTGATTCGATCTTGACTAGCAGTTATTTTTGAGAGCCTATCAGTCTGGTTTTGGAAGAATAAACTAGTCCCTCCAAATATAATAGCAGCAGCCGTAATACCCGCGATCGCAATAACTCTATTTCGCTTGCTTTCTCTCGCCAAAGCCTCTTTGCGCTGAACTTGAATCATTGCTTCATCCAACAATTCCGGCGGCAAATTTAGCTCTTGCAAAATTTCTTGAACTTGAGTTCGACCTAGTTCTGCTTGTTGTTGGTGAGCCAGTCGTCCGACTTCCCCGACAATCTGTTCGAGTTGCTGCGTGGTTAAGCGTTGTTCCATAATTGGTGTGAAAAGATGCTCTAAAGCTACAGCCCTATTATACCAAGTCACCGGATTTTCAGTCATTCAGCCCATGCGATCGAGATCGTCGATCGGGGATGATATAAATGTTATCAAAATCTCTCGACCAAATTATCATTTTTGGTCAAAGTTAGACTAGATCGATAACTCAAGACTTACTCTCAGTTTTTGCCCTCGTAGTCCGCACAGAACAAAACAAATGTCAGTGATGACCATCACTGACAACCAACCAACCTTGCCCACGAATGTCCCTTCGTAAGCCACTATGACTGCTCCGCTCACAATCATCAAACCAGCAGGCGTACTCGATGGCGTAAAAGCAAATGAGTTGTGCCAACAAGTGAGCCAATCATTAGCATTAGGCAACAATTTCGTGATGCTAGATCTCGCTGATGTCAATTTTATCGACAGCTCGGGCTTGGGCGCGCTGATTATCGCGCTGAAGATGCTCAGGACTGCTGGTGGAGATTTGTATCTGTGTTCGATCGCCGAACCAGTCAGAAGCCTACTCAGTATGACACGAATGGATCGCCTATTTGAACATGCGATCGTCCCTTCTCTCATGAGAGTAGAGGCTGAAAAGCTGCTAAAGTAATTGGTAAAATATGTAACGATTGCGAGGAAGATTAGTTTGAGTCAGCGTTCTGGTATTGCACCCCACGGCGGTAAATTAATTAACCGCGTCGCCACACCCGCCCAAAAAGCTGAGTTTCTAAGTAAGGCTGACAGTTTACCGAGAGTAGAGCTAGACGAACGCGCATTTTCCGATCTAGTGATGATTGCGATCGGCGCGTTTAGTCCATTGACTGGTTTCATGCCGGAAGCGGATTACAATAACGTTGTGTCCAAGATGCGGCTGGCTGATGGTTTGCCTTGGTCGATTCCGATTACTCTATCGGTGACTGAAGCTATCGCAGCACCCTTAACAGTAGGTACCCTAATTCGCCTCGATGACAATACGGGCAGATTTGTCGGCGTACTCGAACTGACTGAGAAATATACTTACGACAAGCAGCAAGAAGCAATTAACGTCTATCGTACCGATGACCAAAAGCATCCTGGTGTTAAGGTAGTTTATGACCGAGGTGATGTCAATTTAGCTGGTGCTGTCTGGTTATTAGAACGGGAAGCACATCCGCAGTTTCCGACGTACCAAATCGATCCCATTGCCTCCCGCGCTGAGTTTCAAGCTAAAGGCTGGAACACCATCGTTGGCTTCCAAACCCGCAACCCGATTCACCGCGCCCACGAATACATCCAAAAGTGTGCGATGGAAACCGTCGATGGACTATTCCTCCATCCTCTAGTTGGCGCAACCAAAGAAGATGATATTCCCGCCGATGTGCGGATGCGCTGCTACGAAATCATCCTCGAACACTATTATCCTACCGATCGAGTCATCCTCGGGATCAACCCAGCCGCAATGCGCTATGCTGGGCCACGGGAAGCGATCTTCCACGCCCTAATTCGCAAGAACTACGGTTGCACCCATTTTATCGTTGGTCGTGACCATGCGGGCGTTGGTGACTACTATGGTACCTACGATGCCCAACATATTTTCAGCGAATTCGAGCCAGGTGAACTGGGCATCACGCCGATGATGTTCGAGCACGCATTCTACTGCAAAGTTACCAAATCAATGGCAACTACCAAAACTAGCCCCAGTACCCCCGAACAACGAGTGCATCTATCGGGTACTAAAGTGCGAGACTTACTCCGTCAGGGCGAACTACCACCACCAGAATTTTCACGCCCTGAAGTTGCTGCTGAATTAATCAGTGCGATGAAAGGGAACAAATAGTTGTTAAATATTAACTAGTAGATTATTCCGATCCCCAAATTTATGAACATCAGATTTTCGATTCCAACCGTAGCTATCGCCGCATTCTTGGTACTATCGCACAGTGCGATCGCTAGTGCCGAAGTTTACAAAACCAGCAAAGGTCAAGTCGTCGTCACAGGTTTAACTGCGAAACAAAAATATCCAATCACTGGTGTCAATGCCAAAGACAAACCCGTCAGCCGTCAAGCTGTAGAAGCCAATACCTGTGGTGAAGCCTTAGTTGATGGTGGTGGCAAATATAAATCACTGGTTGTCGGTACCGAAAAAATCGATCCAGCAACATTAACCGCAAAAGAGCATCCGAAATGTAACGGTAGTAAGAAGACTGCCGCAGCTCCCAAGAAAAAGGGCACTGCGAAAGCTCCAGCAGGTGCAATGGCAGTCCCTTCATCGACAACAGCTCCTACTGCTGTTCCTTCAGTAGCACCAGTGCCTAAATAGTAGAAGGCGCAACTAGTTGAGTTGCAGATATCTTTACCCCACCCTAACCCTCCCCGAGGATGCGCGGATGCGCGTACTGTTCGGGTTCCCCGACAGTGCTAGCGCACCAAGCGGGGAGGGGACAAGAGTTCCACTTTTAAAGGGAAATTCGTCCCATATATTAAGTTGAATGCAGTCAACGATAACCTAGCTCCTCCCCTTTCTAAGGGGAGGTTGGGTGGGGTATGGATCTTCGCATCATCTCAGGGGAGGTTGGGTGGGGTAAAGATCTCCGCAACCCAACTGGAAACAACAATTATCCCAAAATAGATAGTTGCTCCCCGCTATCAGTCCCGCCCTTCAACCCCAAATGCTTTCGTGCCGCCATCGTCACAACTCTTCCCCGTGGAGTCCGTTGCAGGTAGCCGATTTGTAACAAATAAGGCTCATACACCTCCTCAATTGTATGACTGTCCTCACCTGTAGATGCCGCCAGAGCTTCTAGCCCTACGGGTCCCCCATTAAACTGCTCCGCCATCGTCGTCAATAATAATCGATCGACCCAATCCAGTCCCAGCGGATCTACATTATAAATCTCCATCGCCGCACTCGCGATCGGTTCATCAATTACAGGATGCCCCTTCACCTGCGCGTAGTCCCTCACCCGCTTAAGTAATCGATTTGCAATTCGTGGCGTGCCTCGCGCCCTTCTAGCCACCTCTGCGGCACCTTCGGCAGTCACCGACATATTCAAGATTTCCGCCGTCCGCTGCACAATCAGCGTGAGGTCATCTACCTCATAAAATCTTAGCTTCTGGACCAGCCCAAATCGATCGCGCAATGGAGCCGTTAGCGAACCCACCTTCGTCGTCGCCCCCACCAGCGTGAATTTTGGCAGCGGGATACTCCGAATCTTGGCAGTAGTCCCCTTTCCCACCGTAATATCCAGCCGAAAATCTTCCATCGCTGGATAGAGGATCTCTTCCGTCATCCTCGGCAATCGATGAATCTCATCGATAAATAAAATATCCCCAGGCTGCAACCCCATCAAAATCCCGACAATATCGCGAGGACGTTCCAACGCTGGAGCCGCAGTAATCTTGCAATTCACACCCATTTCTGTTGCTAGAATTAGAGACATCGTAGTTTTCCCCAATCCAGGGGGGCCATACAATAGCAAGTGATCTAGGGATTCCCCCCGCACCTTCGCTGCTTGAATTGCAATGTCGAGTACACCCTTCAGCTCTTTCTGACCGATATATTCCTGAATACTACTGGGTCTGAGACTTTCTTCCTGAATCTTTTCCTCGGAGGTCGCAAGATCTGCCTGCAACAGCTCTGAATCATTAGCTGCTAATACTTCTATCTCATTAACTACCGCTGGCTTTGGAGTATGCTTCTTCCTCGCCTTGGGTGGCTGTTCGGCATCGTCGGCTGGCTGCTTGGAAGAAATAATTGCCATGTGAGAGGGGAAATGCGTAGTTCATCACAATTTAACGCAAGATGCGATCGAATAAAATAAGGGATGGAACATTAGTTCCATCCCTTATTTTAACTATTCACCAATAAGCCGAAATTAACCGCGACCACTTGGTGCGTTATTTCTGGTTGGAGCTTGCTCTGGTGCGATTGGCGCACTCATGATTGGGCTTTGCTTACAAGGACAACCGATGCCGCCGCCAGCGATGACGATAAACTGGTTGAAGTCACTTTTATTACTAGAAAGACCATCGTTCCAGGCAATTTTGACACCTTGAGTGCCCAGAGCAGTAGCGTCATTGTCAAATTTAGCTAGCTGTTTGCCACCATTCTTGTCTGGAGCGGAGTAAACAGTTGTTACTGGTTTGCCTTTAGCAGATGACTCTAAGTAAAGCGCGTATGGAGTACCAGCTTTAAACGTAAATTCAGCAAAAGGCTTTCTAACTGATTTCCCAGCAGTACCAGTCAAGTCTTTGCCTGGTTTATCTTGGGCGCGAGCCTTGCTAATCAGAGGCGTTTTCTCACCACTTGCCG
Organism: Chamaesiphon sp. 341R_metabat_111; assembly: GCA_025351825.1. Taxonomy (GTDB): domain Bacteria; phylum Cyanobacteriota; class Cyanobacteriia; order Cyanobacteriales; family Chamaesiphonaceae; genus Chamaesiphon. The sequence continues at coordinate 6,987 of JANXVE010000144.1, forward strand.
TGTTGATTACGCCAAATGTTGACATAGCTGCATTTTTGGAACCCAAAAACTGGAACTCAACGATCGTATCTCGATCGAATTGTACAGCTTGGTTGTTGAATTGCTCGGCTGC
>JANXVE010000178.1 GCA_025351825.1 Chamaesiphon sp. 341R_metabat_111
CTCCGACTGGGGGCGGGATCTGTTTGCTGCTGTTCGTTCCATTGTCAATACTGGCAAGCGGCAAGGTTTATCCGCTTTTGAATCGATTCTTATTGCCTTAAACCCCTTTGAATCCTTATTTCTTCTGAGTTGAGCAATTACGGAAAAAGTAATAGAGTCTTTCAGAAAAGGGCATAAAATTAGCAGTTGCTTTCTTTGCAAATACCATAAAGAAAACTATTCAAGCAATATAGAAACACAAATCCATTGTGATTTATTGCACAATTTTTATAACTCAACCAATGCTGTAAATTGTTTGAGTTATAATGTGGAATTACTTGAAATAGAGTTAGCGAAGACTAATTCAATCAAGAACGATTTTAAAAAAAATGATCTAGTTCGATATATTGGTGGAATGATAAAATATAAAGACAAGGTTGGCAAAATAGTCAATGCATCTAATAATCGTTACAGGTGTGACTTTGGTGGAAAATCAACAGAATGGTTGACCAGAGAAGAGATACAATTAGTAAAATGAAGTTTTCCATCTACAGCGTTTTACTTGAACAACTTAATAATTAATATTTAAGATGCTAGCAAACCATACAGAATTTCTACTCCGCTCTCTAGGCTATGAGGATCTAAGATCTAAGCTCGATCACAACTATTTAATCAGTACTGCTAGACAAATCGATCCAACTCACTTAAATCGTGTCGAGAAAAGCATCAAAAGCTTCCGCAGATGGGAGGATTTAGGCTCTAGCTTTATCATCGGACGAGTTTACGGAATTGACTATATTACTGAAATCTCTAATGAACGTGTTGCCTTCATACTCACACCTTATTCTAACAAAGTCGAGACAAAGATAGCACAGGCTAAGGACTTATTAAAGTTATGGAAGTCTCTAGGAGTAGCAAAGCTAGTTGTGCTTTTATCTATTTACCCAGATTCTGACAACGAGAATATGTTCTATGACAAAGACAGTTCTCAAGATAGTTTGTTATCAGCTATTTTTGATATAGCTGAATCTACAGAAGAAGTTATGTCAGCAGAAATTTATATTCAGGAATAGTTTTATAGACGTTGATAACAATTCAGAACAACTATTTTACTAAAGCATAGTTTTGAATCTACCTTCTCTCGTTCAACCTATTTCGTGTTTGACCAACAAGTCCATCTTGATACTGGAATCTCCTGATTATTTATCAAGTGGCTCGTAAGATGACAATCATATTGACGCTTCTTGCTATCAATCAAAGTATTTCCAACGGAAGCAGGTGCAGGATCTGTATATAGATTAGTCCTTGAGAATAATATTTTTTTATTCGATTTAACCCATTGTGCTGCCAATGGGTTAAAAGTATTACCTTTCTTACCCCAGCAATTTGAATCTACAATCTTACGTTTCCCTACGCTGGTAGGGATAGGCATTGTATGGCAATTACTTTTAGCTCCAGTAACATCTACTAAAGTATCTTTAATAAGATTAGATGGAGGCTTAGGCATTTCTGTCATCATACCGATCCAGGCTGCTTTGTTTATAGCTTCATCTTTTGATTGACTGGGCGCACTATCAACTTTTGATGAAATGGTTGCCAAAGTAACTCCAATTGAACTTGCAATGGCAAATAAGATTCTTTTTTTCATATTGCTGATAATAAACAATAGTACAAATAATATCATTTACGATTAGTAATTCATAGAGTAGTTTTCATGTATAAAATATTCAGAACATTTAACTTACGCCAATAACTGACGCACTAGCTGGCAAGTATTCACGCAGATCTGAAGATGTTGAACTTGACAGACTCACTCGTTGGCAAAATAGACAACGGTTGCCGATACATCGCCCGATACAGCGATGCAGCGATATATCGCCGATGTATCGCCCGATTCATCGGTGGAACCTGTCGATCCTTGAGTAGAATCGCCCGATGTATCGCTGCCTCAGTAAATGAAAGGTCTATCGGTCACTACTCCTAGTCGGTGCAAACTAGCGATCCCAATGTTGGGCTGCTGGATCTTACTAAGCTGGCGAAAATAACTTTTCATGGCGGAACGTGGTTCTTTTCCGCCATTTTCCGCCACATTCTAATTCTCTCGAAGAACCAAAGATTTCAGCTTAAAGCTATGCCTAGCAAACAATCAAAGGAATTGGGTACTAATCCAGCCAGATTTTAGGTCGGTGCTAACCGCCAAAACATGGTTGCTTTTCACCATCTTCCGCCAGATTTCGCTGCAATAAGTGACACGGTTGCGTGGTTTTAGGCTCTGTTATCGAGAATATGATTTTGTCAATGTTTAATCATATTACTCTAGGGCGTGTCATCAATTAAGCAAGCGTGTAATGCCAGTCTACGACCGCAAGCCGAGCAAAATTTACTAGAAACTTACCACTGCGCTCCCGATATACTCTAGCCTTTGTTTTTGTTCTCTCTTAATTTTGGCTTTGGTTTAACAATACTCCGGACACCTTTTGAGAAGAAAAATGGTCGAGGGCAACAAAAAAAGCAATTCATCGCTTAAAGTACAAGTAGAAACCAAGTACGAGATGAATTGCTCTATGGATATTGTACAGAACCTGCTTACAAAAGTGG
>JANXVE010000186.1 GCA_025351825.1 Chamaesiphon sp. 341R_metabat_111
AGTGGAAGTTATGCCAACTGGATCTGCTTTGCACTGGGAAAGTTTAGATGCAGATCTAGGAGTAGCGCAATTAGTATCGGGGTTATTTGGTACTAAAGCTTGGATGACCGAACTAGGTCGTCACGGTGGTAAGTCGAAATCTGACGCTAAAGCCCAAGCCTCAAGAGATAACGGCAAACGTGGCGGTAGACCTCGTAAAACCGTAGCTTCGGAATCTCCAGTAGATGAAATACTGAGGCTTCGTAAGCTTATAGATCCAGAAGAAGTAACTCCAATGCGTCAGAAAAAGCAATCATCTCAAGAGATTAAATGATAGGAATAATGAAGATACTCCTTGATGCAGATATTCTCTTGGAAGCTGTACTGAATCGTAATATATTTATTGACGAAATTGAAAAGTTGTTTGAAATATTTACATTGAATAATATTGAAGTATTTATATCCGAACTTGGTTTGAGTAGAATCAATAGCACGATGAAAATATTCAATACTTCGAAAAAAATGAGGGGAGTATTTTTCAAAGTAAAAAAGCCGTTAAAGAAGCTAAAAATCACTGAAACAATTGCAAAAAAAGCCAAGCTACTGGCTGTTGATGATTTCGAGTCAGCAGTTGAAATATCTCTAGCAATTGAAGCAAATATTGGTGCAATAATTACGCACAAACCTGATGATTTTTCAGGAGGAGAATTCAATATTCTTACCTTGACTGATTTTCAGCAACGACATAAGATGGAAGCCAGTGCTTCAGGAGATACTAATGAGTTACTTGCTAGATGGACAATCCCTTTAGAAAAACTCCTCAACCTTAACAAGATTTTACATCTTTCACCTAGCTATACAGATATCAAATCATTGGAACCAAAGGAATCTACTAGTCAGTTAGATCTCACCTGTTCATCAGATAAAGTATCTACTTCACCGACTGATAAATTATTGCCTCAATCTAATGCTCGATCGATCTCTCAAATTATCATTGATGCTTTATTGAATCCATCAACTGCTCAAGTTGATATTGCAAAGTTTGGTAGCTTGGAATCTGAACGTTTAACCTGTAAAAGTTCTTTTGATACTTTAAAAGCAAGTATCGAGCGAAATCAGCTATCAATTAAATCATCCGCTCGATCGACTGCATATGTTGATGTTGCAAAGCTTCATAGTTTAGGACGTGAGAGTTTAACATGTAAAACCTCGATCGACATTTTAAAAGTAGGTATCGATCGAGATTTGTCAATTAAATCTCCAATCCCTCAGCCAATAAGACAACTTAAATCCACAAGATTCGGTGGTCTAACTGCTCCTGTACCCCAACCTTATGAAAATTCTCTAGGTAGTAAATTGAGAGAGCATGAGCTTCAAATGGAGAAATGGTTATCTTTAGCAGTTGATAGCGCATCAATTAAACCTCCAATCCCTCAGCTAATAAGACAACTTGAATCTACAAGATTCGGTGGTCTAATTGCTCCTGCACCCCAACCTTATGAAAATTCTCTAGGTAGTAAATTGAGAAAAAGAATCGATCACTCTAGCAAAATTAATTCTCTCTTAAAAGTAGACCATTCATTCTCTGATCGATATGGATTATTATCTCAATTCAAACTACTAGAATCAATGAATAAGGCTAACGTTCTAGAGTCATATTTATCACGAAAAAATTGAAATCTGGACGAATTCGATTCTTTTCTAACACATCAGTTGACGATACAGTCGCCTCTAAATGCCCTTGACTAACCTTCATGAACGAAACCGAAACCCGCGCCGAACTAATTGACCCCGCTCTTAGAGCCGCTGGCTGGGGCATCATTGCTGACAGTCGAATTCGCCGCGAAGTCATCGCCCCTGGTCGATTGATTGGCAATGGTAGGCGCGAACCAAATGAATACTCTGATTACGTCCTCGTCTATCACGGTCAAAAACTTGCCGTCATCGAAGCCAAGCGCAAAGAGCTACCCGATACCGAAGGTTTAGGACAAGCCAAAAAATACGCCACCAAACTCGAAACCCGCTTCACCTACTCCACCAATGGAGTCGGCATCTATCAGGTAGACATGCTGACTGGAGTAGAAGGTTATATCGATACCTATCCCACCCCCGATCGACTCTGGGATGCAACTTTTAGCCAATCCAACCAGTGGCGCGATCTTTTCGCCGCCATCCCCTTTGAAGACCGCAGTGGCACCTGGGAAGCTCGTTACTACCAACACAACGCCATCAAACACGTCCTAGAGTCAATTTGCCAAGGCAAGAACCGAATCTTACTGACAATGGCAACAGGCACGGGTAAAACCTTCATCGCCTTCCAACTTGCCTGGAAACTGTTCCAAAGTCGCTGGAACCTCAGTCTACAGCCCACGCGCCGACCTCGGATCTTGTTTTTAGCCGATCGGAATATTCTTGCCAATCAAGCCTACAACTCCTTTTCAGCCTTCCCCGACGATGCTCTAGTTAGAATCGATCCCGACGAAATCCGCAAAAAAGGTCGAGTCCCCAAAAATGGGAGTGTTTTCTTCACTATTTTCCAAACATTCATGACGGGCAAAGATGCAGCAGGTAATCCCACACCTAAATTCACCGACTATCCCGCCGACTTTTTCGACTTCATCATTATCGATGAATGCCATCGCGGGGGAGCCAGCGACGAAAGCAACTGGCGCGGCATCCTCGACTACTTCGCCCCAGCCGTCCAGCTTGGACTGACCGCCACTCCCAAACGCACCAATAACGCCGATACCTACGCCTATTTTGGCGATCCGGTTTATACCTACGCCCTCAAAGACGGTATCAACGACGGCTACCTCACCCCGTTTAAAGTCAAGCAAATTGAAACCAGTCTGGATGAATATATCTACGATGCCGATGACGAAATCATTGAGGGTGCAGTAGACGAAGAGCGGGTTTACACCGAATCCAACTTCAACCGCGTGATCGAAATGGAACAGCGCGAACGCTATCGGGTGCAGCTATTCATGGAGGAAATCGACCAGAATCAAAAAACGATCGTTTTCTGCGCTAACCAAGACCACGCATTAGCGGTAAGGAATATCATCAACCAAATCAAGATTAGTACCAATCCTAACTACTGCGTCCGCGTCACCGCCAATGATGGCAAACTCGGTGAGCAATTCCTGAGTACCTTCCAAGACAACGAGAAAAATATCCCCACCATCCTCACAACCTCCCAAAAGCTTTCAACTGGGGTAGATGCCAGGAATGTACGAAATATCGTCTTAATGCGCCCAATCGGTTCAATGATTGAATTCAAACAAATTATCGGTCGCGGTACCCGTCTATTTGATGGAAAAGACTATTTCACCATCTACGATTTCGTCAAAGCCTACGAGCATTTCAACGATCCCGAATGGGATGGCGAACCTCAAGAACCTTTACCTGTCAAATCTTTGCGAGTGGGTGAATCGGGAGGTAAATATAATGTCAATCCTCAGATCGATCTTCAAGACAATGAACCCATCCGCCCCCAGAAAATCAGAATCAAACTTGCAGACGGTAAAGAACGATCGATCGAACATCGGATCGCCACCACCTTCTGGAGTCCAGATGGCAAACCGATGACCGCCGCCGAATTCGTCGAACGTTTGTTTGGCGATCTTTCCCAACTATTTAGGGATGAAGACGAACTCGGCCAACTCTGGAGCCGCCCAGACACTCGCAAAGCCTTACTAGAAGGACTGGCCGAGAAGGGATTGACGAGCAATTAACCGAAATCAGCCGCCTTGTAAACGCCGAGAAGAGCGATTTATATGATGTTTTAGCTTATATTGCCTATGCTGCACTACCTATAACTCGTAGCGATCGAGTCATCGCTCATAAGTCCTTGATTTTCTCTCGATATACAGGCAAACAGCAAGAATTTCTCGACTTTGTACTGGAGCAGTATATCAAAGCTGGAGTAGGGGAACTCGATCGATCCAAGCTGCCACAACTGTTGGAGTTAAAATATCACGACATTCGCGATGCCGTCACCGAACTGGGTAGCGTTGGCACGATCGGGGATGTATAGCAGTCGCCAAGTTTGTTAGGACGTTTTTTAATTAGTCCGCATAGGCGGACTTTGCATCATAAGCGGCGATTTCAATCGCTGTGTCCTAATAGCCTTGGCAGTTGCTATATTTGTGGGATTCCAGCAATATTTATATACTCGCGATCGATCGGCTTGATAAAAGAATCCTACATAATTTCACTCAAAGAGGTTAATCGATTTACAATCATTGAGAGAAGTTCCAAACTTAATTCGCGCCCTCAGATGGGTAGCGATCTCAATGCCAATTAGGGGTTCACCTCCAGGGGATAAATGATATTAGTCCCGATCTGATACCAATGATGCTAGAGTTCACGCTTTCTACTGCCATTATTTTCTAAATGCCGCAGTGTCGAGATCTCCGATGTAGAATCTCGACACTGCCCGACATTCCCTGTCACCCATTGTCGGGAAACACTATGAACAAAGAAGAAGCCGCAGCCTATCTAGGTATTAGCACTCGCACCCTCGAACGTTACAGCAAAGACGGTAAAGTTCAAGTCAAATACGAAGGAGCTAAAACCAGACCGATCGCCATTTACGACAAAGAAGACCTCGATCAACTCAAAACCGAACTCCAAACCCCAGTTATTAAGCCAACAATCGCCAATTCAGCTACTATCCCGACAGCGACCGACATCGATCTAGTCGGCTTGTCGGGATTTGTCGGGATAGTGGCGAGACTGGTAAATCCGATCGAACGACTTATCGACGCATTCGATCGGCGCATGAAGCTAGAATCAAAACCTCAAGTCCCCGTCGCCGATAAATTGCTGCTGACTATGCCCGAAGCTCAAGCTCTCACTGGATTGAGTCGCGACATCCTCAAAGAAGCGATCTCCGCTGGCGAACTGCCGACAAAAATCATGGGCAAGGCATACAGATTTAAGCGCACAGATATCGAAGCGTATATCGATCGCTTGTGGGAAAACGATTCTAAATAGGTATCAGCGGAACGACAAAATAACAATTTCCGATCGAACCAGCCATAACAGCCCAACCAGCACTAAAATGTGTATACGATGCAGACAAGCCGCAAACCAAAAACGCTCGGCTTGTCTCGAATCGTGGTTACTGGCAGGGGTGTTTGGGTTTCAAACATGCAGTCAAGATTCAACCAGTCATCTCGATTCCGATCGCCTCTGGCTAGTAAATCGCGACCACTAAATAGACCACCCACATTTTTATCGAACCAGTGGGAGTCTTATCCAGTAAATTTTTCAGCTACCGTGGCATCATCGTTGACATCGATGAGGTCCCCCGTTCGAGTCGGGGTACGTCCATAGGTTGAAATCTCTAGTGCTGGCAGGCTTTTAGGAAATAAGACAAGTCCTAAGAGTCGATTTTTGCTGTCGATCGATAGCAATATGTAGACTGTTTTGGCTGTTTTGGCTGGTACCTTACCCACCATTTCACCCACTGTTTTTATGTACGTCGAGAAGCGCGGCAATAGCCTCCTGATTAGGTTTACGCACGATTGTAAGGAATATAGTTTCAGCTTGCCCAAGCATAATCACGCAGTTGGAAGGGCAGCCGCCAAGCTGGTAATGGCGCAAATCGAGAAAGATATAGCATACGGGAATTTCGACTCTACGCTACTGAGATACAAGCCGCGCAAATCGGAAAAGAATCCCACTGCTATTAGTGCGGTAGAACTATTCCAAAAATATACAGACTACCGATTGAACGATCGCAAACTGTCTCATAGTTCGATCGTGCGCTTCAAGGGCATCGCATCGAAACTTTCGCAGCTACTAGGGGACAAACCAGCCGAACGAGTCACCGAATCTGTCGCCAGGGATACAATCGCCAGATGGTCCGAGACAGTTAACAACCGCACCATCAAAGAGCGGCTGTTTGACCTTAAAGCCTGTTGGGACTGGGCGAAGGGTAAGTATCATCTGGCTGAAGGCTCGAACCCTTGGGTTGAATGTCTCGACCGCATTCGCACCAGAGGGAATACTCCCAATGCAGAACAGAAAAAATTCTTTACCATTCCCGAACTCCAAGCCATTATTGCGGCGTTTGGAGCTTCACCCTATTACTCTCACTACACTGAGTTCGTCATCTTTCTATCCCACTCTGGTTGTCGGTTTGGAGAGGGCGGGGGGCTTAGATGGGGGAGTTTGGGCGCGGACTTCTCTACTGCTTGGATCGGGGAATCGATTAGCCGTGGGCACCAGAACAAGAAGGGCACCAAGACGGGAAAAACTCGCACCATTCAGCTATCCCCCACAGTTCGAGCGATGTTGGTGGATAGGTTCAGTCGATTATCTCCACAGCCTAATGATTTAGTGTTTCCCAGTCCCAAGGGGTTAGCCATAGACGACCACAGATTCAGGGCTAGGGCTTGGAAGACGATTCTAGAAAGTTGCCAGATTGAGTATCGATCGCCATACAAAATTAGACACTCAGCCATCTCCCACGCGGCTAAAAATGGAGCCGATCTCACAGCTCTAGCAGAGCAGACGGGCCATTCTAAGCGCGTCTTAATGGACATATATTTACACGCGATCGGTAACGAGTGTCTGTTTGTGGATTTCGGGGGAAAATAAACTGCTTGCGTTCGCGCGATCGGTAGAGAGTGTTTATTGATTTAGGAAAGCTTTAGTTATGGAATTTGAGTACGTCTGTTATCCGAAACCTTATGTTAACCATCGGGTTCTATCCCGTACTGAGTGGCTTATGCGCGCACTGTTCTCACTGGCCTATCCTAGTGAGAACAGTGCGCGCCCTTGGTATCAAAAAGAGTCTACCCTAGTTCATTTTGGGATGGTTAGTCTCGTCGCTGGAGGATTCTATCGGTTGGAATTTGATGACACATTTGACCTTTGGCGACCATCTCGACACCGAGATGCAGGGTCGATAAGACAAAGGAAATTGGTTAATGCTTGTGCCCCGCTATGGGCTAAGACTTGGAGATTATTGGAACGTATGGACTCGATGGGAGAATTGCCACTACCATCATTTATTTTGGACAGTGCAACATTTTACCTTTACCCCCAACAAGCAATCGTTCCTATGTGTTTGATGACTCTCGTTCTGGAGGGTGAGTTATTAACGCCTTGGGCGGACTACCTTTCTCCTGATGGTTCGAGCGGATTCAAGGCTCTACTCAAACAGCAGCAGAGCGACAATGTGGCGTTGCGAGACTTAGACCCCACGTTCGAGAATCCGTTCGAGAATCCATACACTCATCTATTCATCAAAAATGCGATTGCCACCGCTGAGAAGTGCAATCCGTTCCGCAAGGAATTCTATAACCCGATGGTTAAACAACGGCAATCCGTGACGGCTTTAATGGCTAAAGAAAGGTTCATGGCGTTCGATATGGATGGCAAACCATCGCGACAGGGACGATCCAAAGAGGCTAAATAGTTACGAGTAGCGGAAAACTCTCAGGACAACGGTTTCAGAGGAAAAAGTCTTTTCGTTGCGACCCCGATTGGGTCGGTTATTATTAGTCTCACGAGCCACAGAAGCCTTGCCAGCAGTAGTGACCCAACCTTAAAAAGACGATCGATACCATCGCTGATATCGATCGATACCAAAAAATCACTTCCATTATCACCCATGCCAAAGCCAGCACCACGCGATCGGACTAACTTTTCTCAACCCAAGGGGAAATTTACATTCCTGACCGAAGCCTACATCAAAGAGCATTACATCCAGCTAACACCCTTCCAGTCGTTGCAACTGCGCGGACTACTACCGAAAGGCATCTACTACCACCAACTTACTAAAGGTGGCTTAGTGCAATGGAACTGGACACTTCTCCAAAGTTATCTGTTGGAAGAAAGTACCAGCACGCCAGAACATCAGAAATTACTCTCTGAGTACATGGAAACTCTTCCCCAATCAGCATAAAAAATAACCACCCGCTCTAGGAGGCAATCTAGAGCGGGTGGTTTCCAGCATCAAGGGGCGGCTTGGGCTGAATCGAGTCAAAATCTTGTGATTCGATTCTACCACTTTTCCCCCTTGATGCTCTGTACACCCTACATAGAAGCATCAAGTATGACAACAGAACCATACGACATTCGCCAACACCTGGCAGTACTAACCCCATCGAAAGACAGCAAAACTAAGTATCATTGCCCCGTTTGCAATGGCGACGATTTAGACATCAGCAAAGATGGAGCCTATAGCTGTTTTAACAGTAACTGTGAGCCGAAAGATATCCGAGTGGCGATCGATAAGCTAGAGGGTAAACCAGACTGGAAACCAGAGAAATTTGTTAAGCCCATCCGCCCCAAATCGAGTAAAGATTACTTCTATCCAAATCGCGATGGTAACTCATTAGTTAAGGTGACTCGGAGTGATAGCGGTAACGGGAAGAAAAGTTTCTACCAGAGTCATTGGGACGGCTGCAAGTGGATGAAAGGCAATCCCGATGAAGTCAAGAAACAGATTCCGATCTACCGCTACCAAGAAGTTAAACAAGCGATCGAGCGTCAAGAATTAATCTTCTGGGTAGAAGGTGAATCGACAGCCGATCTACTCTGGGATTTAGGTATTACCGCTACAACCACTATCGGCGGTTCTGGTGGCTATAGTTCCTATGGAGATTACCTAGAGGACTTAATCGGAGCGCGGTTAGTGTTGGCACCCGATCGAGATAGTAACGGGCTGAAATATATATCCAACATCGAACAAGACTTCCCCAACCAAATCAAGGGCTACTATCTTGCGGGAAGTTCGGGCTTATGGTCTAAACCTGCTGGGGGGATGGATATCGGCGACGATATTGCAGACCACAGCTACACCAAAGAACAGATTCTAGAGAAGGTGATTAGCCCTGGTGAATATCAGGAAGCGACGAAGCCCAGCAAAAGACCATCGTTAGCGGGTGACAAACATATCAATGGTAAGAAGAGTAATCATTCACTCGATGACACCGCACAATCGAATTACAAGGGATTAGCCGCAACTCTTGGGATTAGGCTCGAATATAAAGAGGGTGACATCGCTTGTCCTCTAAACAAGCTCAGAATGGACTTGTTTGAGATGTTTGGCGATCGCATCAAGCTTAATTTAATGACTTGCGATTATGAACTAGATGGCATCGCGATCGATGTCAACAATGCTAAGACATTTGTATCTGAGAAGCTCGGACGCGGATACAGTACTGAAAATTGCATATTAGCGATTCACTCGATCGCCAGCCGTCATGCTTACCATCCGGTCAAACAATACTTAGAATCTCTCAAAGCCAAGGTAGCAGAAGACTTCGACATCTTGAATAATATCGCTACTTTATTTCTGGGCAATTCAGACCCACTGGCAAACAAGATGATGGCTAAAACCCTTGTAGGAGCCGTCGCTAGAGTAATGCAGCCAGGAACCAAAGTCGATACTTTAACCGTGTTGCAGGGCGGACAAGGCGTAGGTAAATCGACTTTTTTAAAGGTGCTGGGCGGGGCTGACTGGTTTTGTGATGACATTAGAGACTTGGAGAACAAAGACGAACTCGCAAAGCTAGCGCGTTACTGGATTATAGAGCTGGCAGAAGTCGATTATTTGATGGGGCGTAAGGAAGTTGAGAGTTTTAAACGCTTCTTTTCTACCACTGCCGACACCTACCGTCCGCCCTATGGACGCGCCAATATTAGACACGATCGAACTTGCGCGTTGTTTGCTACTACCAACAAAACCGAATTTCTCAAAGACCCAACTGGAGACAGACGTTATTGGGTCGTAGAGGTCGGTAGCGAAATCGATTGCGAGCGAGTAACTCAAACCCGCGATCTCATCTGGGCAACAGCTTTAGCAGCTTTTGAACGGGGCGATACTTGGTGGCTGAACGGAGAGGAAGAACAATCTCGCGCGGCAAGTCACACCCAGTATCGCGAGTCTGACGTATGGGGCGATGCAATTACCGAAAAATTCAAAGGTAGTCTTCCCACTACTAATTGCGAAAGTGGTGAGTGGTTGACTACTAACCAGATATTCGATCTACTCGATATCCCCACTAAAGACCGTTCCCGCGCAAGCAGTAACCGAGTAACCAAGATTTTGAAAGAGTGGGGTTTTGAGTCTAAATCGATGCGTATCGATGGCGATGTGCGAAAAGTATGGTTTCGTTCTACTGAAAACGTAATTTTACAGAATATAGAAAATATTAGGTTACAGAGTTACAAGGTTACAGAGCCTACTGAAACCAGCACAGAGAGACAAATGTTTTTGTTACCTAATTTGTTGCCTAATATTCCTGACAATGGGATAGGTTACAGCAGTGAGAAAGATGGAGATATCACTCTGTTACCTAACAATTCTCTTTCATCGCATCCCCAGCACAACAAGGTTACGCAGACAAAAATCCCTCACAGCAATGATTCTGATGAAAAGCGTAGCCCTGTTACCTTGTTACCTAGCACTTTCCAAACTATGGAAAAGCGAAAAATTTCTAATGTTGGAGATCGAGTCCTTATCCCTAATTGTGGAAAGTACGGGAAGGTCGAAAGGATTGAACCCCAAGAAGGGAAAAAGGGATTATACGCGCGGGTAATTCTCGATGATGGTTCTGAAAAATGGGTATTGCCCGAATGTTTGGAAGTAGTTACGTCGTCTGTGGAGGCTAAGTAAATGACTTAGGGACTTTCAAGTAAAAAATCATTCCAGCTTTAATTCTGGGCGGTAGAGAATATCCACAAACCATTTACCAAGATCAAGTTGCTTCTCTTGTACTGTTAAACAAGTTAATCGTTGAATTTGACTCTCCACCTCAGCC
>JANXVE010000194.1 GCA_025351825.1 Chamaesiphon sp. 341R_metabat_111
GTTGGGTTGAAGAATGAAACCCAACATTCCTAGAGCGTTGGGTTTCATTCTTCAACCCAACCTACAAATTTAAAAGGAGCTAAAACTTAACCCCTGTTATCTATTGGTTAAAGTAAGAGGGTCTGAAATGTATTTATTTACGGCGAGGTGGTGGGACGCTCGATCGTGGAGTACTGGGGATCTCTTCGGCGGTATCGCCGTTGTCAGCCGATCTCCGAGTGGGTTTGATCCCAGAAGATCGATTTTCACGCGAGGCATCACCGTTATCGGATGAGTCCATCTGTCTGGAATTGGAAGTATGGCCGTAGACATCGAGATAAATGGATTGACCAACCGCTGTCGCCGCTGCTTGGAGAACTGTCCCAATTGCTTGGATATTTCGTCCGCCTCGACCGAAAGCAGTGTCTCGATCTGGTGTGGCAACAGCGACGCGAAGCCAGATCCGCTGGCGATCGATCGTGTATTCACAATCGACACCAATCGCTTCTGGCGCACTCAAAAATGGTTGGAATAAGAATTTTACCAGTTGCTCGTAATCGGGCATGGTAGGTGTTTGGGTCGAAACTGTCACGTTACTTAGGTACCTTTATGAGCGATCTCTTTGCGTTCGATTACGTTTGCTTTTTCTAGAATCCGGCGGACGGTTTCAGTAGGTTGGGCACCTTGGCTGAGTCGTTTGAGGATCGCTTCAGTCTCTAGGCGAACTTCGTCAGTTCTGGGGTTGTAGAAGCCGAGTTCTTCCAATGGGCGACCGTCGCGGCGGGAAGTGCTTTGCATTGCAACTAGACGGTAACTAACTTCGCGTTTCTTACCAAATCTTTTGAGGCGTATTTTGATCATTTTTGAGCAGCTTAACTGTTAATATAGGTGGGTTATCTAGTTGACCCACAGCCTTTCAAGTATAACATAGGTGTTGAGTTATTTAGTTGGGAGTTGGGAGTTGGGAGTAGAGAGTAGAAGCTAGAGGGTTGAGGGTCGGGTTTTGAGAGCAGGATCTGGTTCCTAATTGCGGTTAGTGGGGAAAATATTCGGGGTGCTATGAGAGTAATTGGTTTGATGAGTGGGACATCGGTGGATGGGATCGATGCTGCTTTGGTAGAAATTAGTGGGACGACACTAGATCTGCGGGTAGAGTTGGTGGCAGCGGAGACTTATCCTTATCCTGAGGATGTTCGATCGCAAATCCTGGCAGTTTGTGGTGGTGCTAAATTGGCAATGGCAGAATTCGCCGCACTAGACGATCGAATTGCCCAATGTTTTGGCCGAGCTGCTGTCGATATTCAAGCCAACCAAGCTCCGGCAACCCTGATTGGTTCTCATGGTCAAACCGTCTTCCATCGCCCGACAACGCCTGAAAGCATGGGTTACAGTCTCCAGCTTGGCAGAGGGGAATCGATCGCCTCGATCGCCAAAATTACCACCATTGACAACTTCCGCGCTGCTGACATTGCCGCTGGTGGACAGGGCGCGCCCCTAGTGCCCAAACCCGATGCTTATCTGCTAGGCGACAAACTCGAACATCGCTGTGTCCAGAATATCGGCGGGATTGGCAACGTTACTTATCTGCCACCCCAGAGTCAGCCCGATTGGGAAGCCCAAGTCTGTGGCTGGGATACTGGCCCTGGCAACAGCTTACTAGATTTAGCCGTCACCCAGCTCAGTCAGGGTGAATTGACATTCGATCGAGATGGAGCGTGGGCAGCGACGGGAACTGTGTGTCAACCGTTAGTTCAGACATGGCTAGAACAAGCATATTTTCGATTAGCTCCGCCCAAATCCACAGGTAGAGAGTTATTCGGACGCGATTATCTCCAAAATTGTATCGCTGACGCAGAACACTATCAGCTTGCACCCGCCGACTTATTAGCAACGCTCACAGATCTGACTGCTAGTAGTATTGCCGATAGTTATCGTCGCTTTTTGGTTCGACTGCCCGATCGAGTCTTATTATGTGGTGGTGGTAGTCGCAATTTATATCTGCGCGAACGACTCCAGCAGCACTTACCAGGGATCGAGATTGTGACTACAGATGATGCTGGAATTGATGGAGATGCCAAAGAAGCAATTGCTTTTGCTGTTTTAGCCTACTGGCGACATCAGCAGATTCCTGGCAACTTACCCACCGCCACCGGAGCAAAACAGCCAATGCTATTGGGTGATGTACATCATTGCGATTGAAATGGGTATATTCAGTGTAAGAGCATTATTTAGTTTATTCTCAAACCTCTGCCCCCGCCTTCGCTTGTTTTAATGTGCAACTTTGATTTCCATTCAACAAATATTCCTAATTTCCCAGTCTCATTATTGAGCGTCATGGAGGCATCGATCGCGTGAGAGATGAATATTATGGTCGCTTATTAATGAACCGCTATCAACTATTGGAGATAGCCGGAAAAGGCTCGATGGGACAAGTCTATCAAGCCAAAGATACCCTCTTGGGTGGTGTAATTGTTGCTGTCAAATTTTTGTCGCGGGCAAAAATGACCCAGCGAGTGCGGGATAGATTCATGCGCGAAGCGACCATTAGCGCGCTCTTGGGCGAAAGAAGCATCCACATTATCAAAGTCCGCGACTATGGTGTCGATGAGGAGGAAATGCCCTTCTATGTGATGGAATATCTCAAAGGAGATAGTCTCAAAGATGTGATGCAAAATAAACCCATGCCATTGCCGAAGTTCTTTAACTTCATGCGCCAAATTTGTTTGGGAATGCAATGTGCTCACGACGGAATTGAAGTTGACGGCAATATTAGTCAAGTTGTCCATCGAGATATTAAGCCCAGCAATATCATCGTCATCAAAGATGCCACCCTGGGCGAACTAGTCAAAGTCCTCGATTTCGGGATTGCGCTACTCAAGTCCGATGATTCCCCAACGGGATTTATGGGGACTCCAGCGTATTGTTCACCCGAACAGATGGATGGCAAACCTCTGGACAATCGGGCGGACATTTACAGTTTGGGCATCATGATGTTCCAGATGCTCACAGGTGAACTCCCACTCAAACCCAAAGCTAGCTCCTTTGAAGGCTGGTTTCAGTGTCATCATCAGCAAGCACCCAAATCGTTTAGTGAAGTCAAAGCTAAACTAAACCTGCCGCAGGAATTGATGAATATCGTCAATCAGTGCATGGCAAAAACCGCCGAACAACGACCATTTACCGTCACCGAACTGCTCGAAACGCTCGAACGAATCGAGCGAGTGTCCTCAGCGCAACTCTTACCCCCACCAACGAAGCCAGGTGCTCCAGCACAAGTTGTACCACTCACCGCAGATGATATCTGTCGTCAAAGTACTTGGCCAAAAGACAAGCCTAGAGCCGAAATAGTCTTTCCGAAACTGATCCAGCATGAGGGTAATGAATTAGTTACCATGTGGATCATGCTCTCCCGTAAGGATATTGAGAAATATCAGAATAACAAACCGCACTCTCAGTTTCTTTTCGTCGGTTCGCCTCATCCCATGTTGCTATGGCTGACGACGCTCTATCAAGATGAACAGCAACATCGGATGCTCCCCTGTTATCTAGATCTCAAGAAGCCGATTGGCGAAGAAACACTTCAACTCATTACCCAAAATAGTACCTATCGGTTAATCTTATTTGCCCTCGAAGGCGACGAACGCTGCGTTTGTGTAATTAACGGTAAAATTCCTACTAAAAAAATTCAATTACTGAAAGAATGGCTGAGTGAAAGTCAAAAGACTCCGACAACATCAGGTCAAATTAAAGAGAGTAAACGATGTCTCAAGGAAGAGCTTGAAATTCTCAAACCTAAGTTAGTTGCTAGTCTCCAGCGTCAAATTTCTAAGAAATAGGTTAACTCACATCTTGCACCAAGTTTAACTATACTATTGCTTAGTGTAGATCCAGGGTACCCATGAAGGGCACCCCTACAGGTTAATTGTGAGGAGTGCGCTGTCTTGTCGTTTTTACTAGAAAGTGCTGTCTCGATCGACTAAAATCTAATCATCAAAAACAATAATAATATTATCAATTAATCGAGTATTTTCGATTCTACCAGCGATCGCAACTAGAGCTTTTTTAGCGATTGTCTCGATCGATTGTAGCGTCTGGGGATCGACAAGTTCCAAGTACTCTAATTGAAATTCGGTTACGGTGGCTAGTTCTGTCATGACAGCAGCCAAAATTACTGATGCGCGAGTTTCGCCACTTGCTACCAATGCTTGTGCCTGTTTTAAACTTCGGTAAATCACCGCTGCTTGCGCTTTGCCTGTGGATGATAAATATTGATTGCGAGAGCTATGTGCTAAACCAGAATCAGCTCGGAGCGTCGGACAGCCGACAACATCTACAGATATATTAAGATCTGTAACAATTTTGCGAATAATTGCCAACTGTTGGGCATCTTTTTCGCCAAAGTAGGCTCGATCGGGTTTGATGATATTCAGCAGCTTGGTAACGATCGTCGCCACACCCTGAAAATGTCCAGGGCGAGTTTTCCCACACAGTCCACTCATCATCAGCGGGGGTGGAATGACCTGAGTGAGGAGATCTTTAGTTCCCATACTCTCAGAAGTAGGCAAAAACAATACGTCTACACCTGCGGTTTCGCACATGGCTCGATCGATCTCCAGTTGACGTGGATATCGATCGAGATCTTCATTTGGCCCAAATTGAAGCGGATTGACAAAAATACTCACGATCGCGAGGGTATTTTCACGTCTGGCTCGATCGATCAAGCTCCGATGTCCCACATGCAACGCTCCCATCGTCGGCACAAATCCGAGCGATTGAGAGCGGTGGGATTGGAGATAATGACCTAGTTCGCTAGGAGTAGTAAAAATGGCTAAACCCATTATCGAAACATACTACTTACGGAGTTTTCTTCATGTACGCGCCAGATCGTTTCGCCGAGTAAATTGGCGACAGATAGCACCTTTAGCTGTGGGAAACGTCGATCTTCGGGGATGGGTAGAGTATTGGTGACAATCACTTCCTCAAATATCCCGCTGGACAAACGTTCGATCGCAGGTGGTGAAAACACCGCATGAATCGCACAGGCATAAACTTGTCTGGCTCCTTGCTGACGAAGGATTTTGGCACCCTCGGAAATAGTCCCAGCGGTATCGATCATGTCATCGACAATGATTGCTGTTTTACCAGCAACATCACCGATCACATTCATCACCTCCGCGACATTATGCGCCTGACGACGCTTATCAATGATCGCGAGCGGTGCATCATTCATTTTCTTGGCAAAGGCACGAGCGCGGGCCACACCGCCCACATCAGGAGATACTACGACCACATCTGGCAAGTTCTTTTTGAGCAAGTAATCAATGATGGCTGGCGAACCATAGATGTGATCGACGGGAATATCAAAGTAGCCTTGGATTTGGGCAGAATGGAGATCCATCGCCAAGACTCGATTGGCACCAGCAGTAGTAAGCTGATTGGCGACCAACTTAGCTGTAATCGATTCCCTTCCTGCTGTTTTGCGATCGGCACGAGCATACCCATAGTAAGGGATTACCGCCGTAATTTGGCGCGCGGAAGCCCGCCTGCAAGCGTCGATCATGATGAACAGCTCCATCAAGTTGTCATTAACAGGGCGACAGGTTGGTTGGATTAGATAAACATCACAGCCGCGAATCGATTCCTGGATTTGGACGTAGATTTCCCCATCAGCAAATCGCTTGTAAATCCTCGGCCCCAAATCGAGTCCGAGATAGCGCGCAATTTCCTGGGAAAGCGGGATATTAGCATTGCCAGAAAACAGGCGAAGGCGACTATTTTCACTAATCGATGGGATTGTGGGAAGCGTCAAGGTGGCAGACTGGATCACAGCAGACCCTCAATAAGTTCTATATTTTGCAAGGCAATCTTAACATTCTCTTCTGCCTCCCGTCCCATTAAAGCCAAGAAATTTGACATTAGCCTGCAAGTATTTGAAAATGTGTGGAAACCTCTACATTTGTGATGCTGTCTTTCAAGGCTGAAAAGATACAATAGGAAATAGACCGATCTGCAAGATCGCGCACCAATTTACAGAATATAGTTAGGATTATGACCAACTCTCAAGAAAAGACGATCACCATCGACGAACGGATCGAGCAAGCTCGTGAAGCTGCTCACCAAGCTGGTGAAACATTTGGCAAGACTTCTCCTGAATTTGCCGTCGCAATGGAAACTCTCGAAGAGTTGCATCAAGAAGCAGGACACCAACGTAGTGCCAAGCCCCAGAATTCCCTCGAACGCTACTGTGATGACAATCCAGATGCTCAAGAATGTCTGCTCTATGACACTTAATTTAGTTGATGGTTGATAGTTACCAGGAAATTAAACATGTGGACACAGTTGAGGGCTGAAATTTTCATTTCTCAACTGTGTCTGCTGCTATTATCCCTTTTCACTGAGATAGCTCAAATCTGGTAGTAGGGGGATAATCCCGCCAGGATTGAGCGGAAAGAGATTGCCATAATAATCCGCCAAGATCGTGGGGAAGCTGCAAGTTGCGGCTACTCCAGGTAGCTGGTAAATTTTTTGGAGATAGGTAAGCAGGTGGGGATAGTCTCGAATCTGGCGGCGGTTGCATTTGAACAGGCTGTAATAGACCAAATCGAAGCGAATCAGCGTCGTAAATAATCGCAGATCTGCGAGAGTGAGTAATTCCCCACAGAGATAAGCCTGAGTTGCGAGCAAATCATCGATCGAATCGAGTGTGGCAAACAATTCCTGGTGCGCTCGATCGTAAGCCGCCTGTGTCTGGGCAAAACCGCAGCGATAGACCCCGTTATTGACCGTTTTGTAGATGATGTCATTCCACTGCTCGATCGAGTCTTGCAGCTCAACTGGAGCCAGATCTAGTTCTGGATGAGTGGCATAGTCATTAAGCTCGGCGTTGAAGATCTCGATAATCTCGCCGCTTTCATTATTGACGATCGAACTAGTCTGAGTATCCCACAGCATCGGGACTGTCGATCGACCCGTGTAGCCTGGATTGGCAACCCGATACAATTGAGCCAGGGTTTGACATCCATACTCTGGCTGGTCAAATTTCCAGCCCCCAGCATTGGCATCACCCCAGAGCAAGACAACATCGATCGTACTTTCCAAGCCCTTCAATGCCCGTACAATCAGCGTCCGATGTGCCCAGGGACAACTCCAGCCCACATACAATCGATACCGATTTGGGGCTGGAGCATATTTACCACCATCGATCCGCTGCCGAAATTCACTTTGGGGTCGTTGATATTCACCGCGATCGTTTCTGGGCGCGAGTTGTGACATCATTACTAGCCAAATTTGCGTCCAGATCGATCGACCAGTTTGAATGATCCAGCTTGGGGGGATTGCCATGTTGATTAGTTGATAGTTGATAGTTGATAGCTAGTACAAGGCGGCAGGAGTCAAGATACCATTTATTTCCCCAAGTCTCCCAGTCTCCCAGTCCCTAAGCCCCTCAATCCCTTTGGCTGTAAAAATTGTCACATATATGGGTGAAATTAGGATGTGATAATAGTTTGGTTAAGATCGAAGTAAGCCAACGCCGCTTTTATCCGATGGAGATGACGATCGTGAATCAAGATTCGATATTACTCGAGCAAAACTCCGCTGATGTAATGGTTACACTTGCGGACTATATTTATCCAGCGATCCAAAAAGAATATGTTACCATCCTGACTCTAGAATCAAAAGTACTAGCGGACGATGACGTAGAGGCAATTCATCAGATGCGGGTGAGTTTACGACGATTGCGATCGCAGATTCAAGCATTTGGCTCGATTTTGAATATTCCCACCATAATGGGCGAAAAACAGATTGGTAAAATCGCCAAGGTATTAGGCAAAGTTCGCGATCTAGATGTTCTGAAAAAGACTTGTAAATCTCGTGAAATTAATCTACCAGATCCTGAAAAAATCCAGATCGACAAAGTACTTGCCACCATCCTCAAACGCCGTCGCAAGGAAATTCTCAAAGTTAAATTGATGCTCAACGATCGAGACTATCAATACGTCAAGCTCGGCATCAATAACTGGCTGAATAATCCTCAATATTTACCGACAGCTAACCTTGCAGTTGGATCGATCTTACCCGAATTGCTGTTGCCAGCGATCGGCAAGCTGTTTATCGATCCTAGTTGGTGGATCGATCTGGACTTAGACTCAGGAATCGATCCAGAATTAGCAGTTTTGCAGCTACTAATTATTCATGGCGAAGTCTTTCACAATTTTCGCAAGCAGGTAAAAGCCACTCGCTACTTACTGGATATTTTTGTCGATCGATATCCATCTCGCTATCAAGAATATCTCACAGATATCAAGCAAATCCACCAATTATTTGGAAATATTCAGGATAATCTAGTATTAGATAAATTTATCCGTAAAGTAGTAGGTAAAAGAGCACCAACGAAACTACCAACATTGTACGAGCGGATCGATCGTAGCACTTATCTAAGTTGGACTAGTTGGCAGCCAATTCAAGCTAAATACCGACAGTTAGCGACAAAACAAGAATTTAATTTACTACTAATCCAAGATATAATTCATAATTTACATGGATAATGATGATTTAGCCGTCGATTACTCAAGCTTAAAATGGTCGGAACTCCCACCGCTAAATGAAGAGACACTGTGGGCGATTATTTATGAATCGATTCCCGATCCTCAAGTCAATCAGATCTTGTGGCACTACCTGGGCTATCGATACAACCCAGTCGAAAATAGCTGGGAAGTAAGTCAAGTAAATCCCGAGTGGCTGTCAGTCTACCCCACACCACCAGATTTTATCGCTAGTCGGCCAGCTACGGTCAAGTTGACTCGATCGATCCCCCCCCAGCACAAGCAATTACTCAAGGAGCAACTGGGTTTCAAGGGCTACAAGCTCGGTGAATTTGGCCCACGTCAAACTAGACGAGCAACTGCGGTGAGTTGGCTGTTAGCCTACCTAGCTGACGGGGTATAGTAAATTTGGGCATCTTAATACTTTAAGGAGACAGTATGGCACGGGTAATGATTGTGGGTGCAGGTGGAGTCGGGAACGTAGTCGCACACAAATGTGCAGCCCGTGAGGAGTTTACTGCTATTTTACTAGCAAGTCGAAGCGTTGATAAATGCGACAAAATTGCTGCACGGATTAATTCGCCCAAAGTAACCACAGCGTCACTAGATGCGGATACGGTAGCAAATACCGTCAAGCTAATCCAAGAATTTAAACCCGATCTGCTGATCAACGTTGCCCTTCCCTATCAAGATTTGGTGTTGATGGATGCGTGCCTGGAAACTGGCATCCACTATCTCGATACTGCTAATTATGAACCGATCGATGTCGCCAAATTTGAGTACAGTTGGCAATGGGCATACCAAGAGCGATTCAAAGCAGCCGGATTGACCGCTATTCTCGGCTGTGGCTTCGATCCTGGCGTAACGGGGGTATTTAGTGCCTACGCCCTCAAACACTATTTTGATGAGATTCACTACCTCGATATCATTGATTGCAACGATGGCAATCACGGCAAAGCTTTTGCCACCAATTTCAATCCCGAAATTAACATTCGCGAAATCACTCAAGTCGGACGTTATTTTGAAAATGGCGCATGGGTAGAAGTGCCAGCATTATCGATTCATCGCCCGATTCCCTATCCCGAAATTGGCGATCGCGAGTCCTATTTGCTCTACCATGAAGAACTGGAATCCCTCGTCAAAAACATCCCCACCCTCAAACGAGCGCGGTTTTGGATGACCTTCTCCGAGAACTATATTACTCACTTACGGGTGTTAGAGAACATTGGCATGACGCGGATCGATCCGATCGAATATCAAGGTCAACAAATCGTTCCCTTGCAATTTCTGAAAGCTCTGCTGCCAGAACCTGCTTCCCTAGCAACAAATTACACTGGACAAACCTCGATCGGCTGTCATATAACTGGCATCAAAGACGGCGTAGAGAAGAAATATTATGTCTATAATAACTGTCAACATGCAGCAGCTTATGAAGAAGTAGGAGCGCAAGGAATTTCCTATACAACGGGTGTTCCAGCCGTAGTTGGAGCGTTGATGATTGTCAATGACAAGTGGAAAAAACCTGGGGTATTCAACGTCGAAGAATGCGATCCAGATCCATTTATGGAACTATTAAATACAATGGGTTTACCTTGGCATGAAGTGATTGATGGGGTGTCACCATTCGAGAATTAAAATAATAGAAGTTTGTTAGCTTGAAAGGAGTTTAAGCTTGCTCATTTATATCTTACAAAAACCTGCAACAAACGACCAGATAGCTCAAATGCTTCAAGCTAACCGCTTCTATATTAAAACAGTTGGTTAAACAAATCATCCATAGATTACTAGGAGGCATATGAATAACTGGACTGTAGCGGAAATGGCATTTCGATGCAACAGATTATCTCTCCGAATGGAGCGATTGGCGCAGAATTTCTTGCGAATGGGAGCTATGAGTTTAGATGGAGTCGATACAGAAACGGTAAGATCGATCTTGAAAGAGAGTAAGGTCTTTATCGAACTCACCGCGATCGATCTAGATATCGACAGTGCTTTTGAATTGGCTCAAATCCAACGGCAATTGTCTCGGTGGGATGTTTATTGGTTGGAGACTTGGACAAGTGATACTAGTCAAATTGAAATCTCTAATTTGTCCCAATCTTGGACAAATCGGATTCGAGAGATAGCAGGAGTTTTCATTTGATCTTTATCATGAGGCAAATCTTATTTTCCAAATTAAATAATTAATCTAAGGTGAAATTCAAGAGGAACATAGCGGGTACTATAGAGATAGTAAAGTTGTAGCGAGTTGAAAAAGTACTTTGACTACATTCCGTTAGTTTTGAACTAATTTATGAAAATTAATAACTTCAATGATTACTTTAATAGAGATTTTTGGAGAGGCTTTAAAAATCAAGCATTCCCCATAAATATTCCTAGTACAAAAGAAGATAAGAGAATACTTGTAGACAAAGTTGCTGACTTAATATCTTCAGGCAGATATTCGTCAAATATTCCTGAAGTTGAACTAATAATGAACAAAGGATACGGTGTGGCAAGAACTGTGCCCGTTTTCTGTATAGAAGACTATTGTGTTTATTATTTTTGTATTAAGGAATTAGAAAGCATTCTTTGCAAAAATCGAACTGCCAATACGTTTGGAGGATGGACATTGGGTGGCCAGCTTCGGAAAGAAGAAGAAAGTGAGATCGAAATTGAATGTGATAGCACCGATTATGGACGATATTCATTTAATCCTAGAGCATGGACACGTGTGTTTGGTGAGTTTAATTCACTTCTTTTTTCTCAACTTGAGAGTGGAAAATATTCTCACGTATTACAGTTTGATCTATCGAATTTTTATGATTCTGTCCGTCTTGATATGCTAGAACGCTGGATTCGTGAAGAATCAGATAGCTCGAAAGGAGAGATAATCACGCTTCTTTTTTATCTACTCAATCACTGGAATAGAAAAAATACAATGATGCATCCTCAGTCTGTGGGGCTACCGCAAGATGCACTTGCCGACTGTTCAAGAATTCTTGCTAATTACTACTTGCAAAAATATGATAGTTTTGCAGAGAATGTTTGTTCTCAGGTGGGAGGAATTTATTTTCGCTATGCTGATGACCAAATGATTTTACTCAATGACCCAGGGAAAATTGATGGATTATTACTTCTTCTTACTCGAAATCTCGATCGTTACGGGCTAAGAGTAAACCAAAAGAAAGTTGATATTTGGCATACCTCTGAGCTGATAGAACACCGTTGCAGAAAAATCCAATCTATTTTCACTGAAAAAGACGACAATAAGAATCCTGTGTTAGTCAAAGAATTTGTCGAAGAATACCTGAAAATTAAAAAAATCCACTTACAGAAGATGTGGAATAGTGGAACGCCACTTCTGAATAGACTTTTGTGGGCTAATATTGAGTCACTATCACCAAAACTTTTCAATAGTATAGTTGAAAGGTTTATGACTGAAGAATTTATCTTGCTTTCCGATCACAAGAAAATGAGCAGAATATTCTATCTAAACGGAAAGAGGAAAAAGCCAATTGATTTTATCGATCACCTCAAGGCAATTAGTGAAAAATCAGTTCACAACAATTATCACTATGAAGCACACGCTTTTGCCGCATTAATACAAAACAATGATTTGGCAATACATCTCGAAAATAGAATAATTTTTCTTAATAGAAGAATGAAGACAAATGAAATTTATTGATGTTCTTTTAAGCTTTATGAAAATCTCAAACTAAAACTTATAATAGTAGACCGACCTAGACTATTTTCCCTAAAATGCAAGCACTTACCCAAAAGTATCGAGCATCAGCATCACGTGGCAGAGCATCGATCGTGAAGGTTGAAAATCTCAGCGAAGCCTAACATCACGAATAGTTTTCCTGCTAAAATTGAAAGATAGAAGCCTGAGTAACTATCCCCTAATCTCAGATTGAAAGGATCGAAGCCATGTTTATCCAAGAAAAAAAAGATATTAGAGAACGTCTGAATGCCCTTCCAAAAGATGATCGCAATGAAATCATCGCTTCTTTAGGGATAGAGTCAGATTTAGCAGTAGACTATCCTAAACGTGAAAGCAACCAATCAAGGGGTAATCGTTTGACTTGGGAAAAGTTTGATACATTCCTAATTCTGATTTCTGGGGGGGTTGCGATTGGCACTACATTTGCTGGTTTTCGAGGAGCAGCATTTGGTGCTGCGATCGGTGTACTGTATTCATGGTATATTTTCAAAGGCAAGGCACATTAGCCTAACTCATTAGATAGATATCGGCAAGAAGGCATAACTTCTTTTGGAAAAAGCGAACTTTCTACTATACGCGCTGATAGCACTGGTATTTGTAATTCCATCCTCGCAATTTTACCGACGGTATAAGAAATATGAATTTTCTACCCGTGACGAGGTAATTGCGGCTGTTGCGGCTATTGTAGGCACTATCTTTCAGTTAAATTCACTACTTCCATATTTTTTTCAGGACAACGCTCGTTCAGATTTGCGCTCGATCCTCACAGACAGTGGTATTGCTGCATTATTCGTGGGCTATACTTATGCATTTAGTGCCGCTATTAAAATAGTCACGAAATTACTTCCTCCAAGTGAGAAGCTTGACGAACAAACTGAACAACTGATTAGTCGGATGTTAAGAAATGGTATGTCTCAAGAAGTAATCGCTGATGTCGCTCAAATCTCGATTCAAAAGATTCAAGACTATTTAAATAGTAACTCTTCTGAAAATACTGTCCAGATAGATTCGGATAAAACTGATTTAGTACAGCCTGCTCCGATGATATCTGATGAACTACCGACAGTGAATGAAAAAGAACAAAGATAAAATTTAACTTTTAAATAATAATAGAATAGGGCTATTATTATCTGGCATATTTTAGAATCACAGCAAAATAAAATATTCGGGTAAGTTATGTTGTTAGCGGAGCCTTTCATTATGAACATTACAAATCTCAGTGAAACAAACCTCCGTTACCACACCACCGACAAATCCTTCCAGCGCGGTGAAGACTACTATCGCAGTGGAGCAGTCACCGATCTATGTCAGCGTGGAAACTGCCTTTGTGGAGAAGTCGCAGGCAACGAAGCCGCACCATATCAAATCAATATCCAGTTTGATGCTGGCGGCGTGACTGAAGTAAATTGTAACTGTGAGTATGATCATAAAGGCTGGTGCAAGCACACCGTCGCTGTTGCTCTGACTGCGATTCTCAAACCTCAAACTATTCAGCAACGTATGTCTTTAAATCAGTTATTGGATCGATTAAACCATGCCCAAACGCAGACATTGGTGCAAGAATTAGTCGCTCAAGCACCAGAGTTATTGAATCAGATCGATCGATTCGTCAACAAAATATCAACCCCGATTGTCTCGAAAGTCTCCGCCACGGAACCCCGTCCCAAACGTCAGACGAGTGTAGATCCCCAGCCTTATCGCTATCAAGCCAAACAGATGATGCGAAACTGTTTGCAGCATTGGGAAGAAGGCGGCGAAGAAAATCCGATCGAGGAGGATTTGCCAGAGATCTTAGATCGAGTGCAGGTTTTTATCGATCGAGGTGATGGTAATGATGCCTTGGTGATTCTCACCGCAATTACCGAAGCTTGCCTCGAAGATTGGGATGAGGTATCTGATTATGGTGGCGAAGGTGATGAGCTGATTAGGCTGCTCGATCCAGTTTGGGCGGCGGCGGTGTTAACAGCCGAATTATCATCAGTGGAAGCCATCGATCTCCAGGTGAATTTAGAAGAATGGCAAGATCGGCTTGGTGGTGAATTTGAAATTGCGGCTGAAGCTCTGCGCCAAGGTTGGGATAGCCCAGAGCTACTAGCAATTCTCCAAGGAGAGAGTGCAGATCTGTGGGAGGATGGGCGACCGAAATATGCCGATAAATTAACGCGGATTCGGCTAGAAATATTGAATCTCCAGGAACGATACCCAGAGTACTTGAACCTGGCGCGGACAGAGGATCTAATCGAAGAATACCTAGTGATGCTGGCTCAGTTGGGACAGATTTCCGAAGTGATGGCGGCAAGTGTAGGCATTAAGGACGCGGGACAAGCCCTCACCATCGCCAAGGTATTGCGAGAGCAGGACGCGCTCACTGAAGCACTTTCGATCGCTAAAGCCGGATTGGAGCTACCCGATCGAATTTCAGCATCACAGGCAGAGCAACAATTTTTCACCGTTCACCAGAGTCCGCTCCTAGATCGGCATCGTTACGAATTAGCCGATTGGACGAGTGAATTAGCCCAGGGGTTGGGAGAAAACTCGATCGCGCTAAATGCTCGTATTATGGCTTTTAAGCTGCGGCCATCGATGGGTGGATACCAACAAGTCAAAACACTTGCAGGCACTGCTTGGCAAGGCTTACAGCCAGATCTGCTGCAACATATAAGGACAGCGGATAGCTGGAGTTATGCCGAAGCCAAAGTTCAAATCTTTTTGCGTGAGGGCTTAGTCGATGATGCAATTTCTACAGTAACTGATAGCTATGCCAGAGCGAACTTGATTCAGGTGGTGATGGATGCTGCGCTCGATCGTAGACCAGAATGGGTAATCGCTACAGCGATTCGTCCTGCCGAAGACATCATGAATCGTGGCAAGGCAGAATCTTATCAAGAGGCGGTAACTTGGCTGGCAAAAGCGCGGGCGGCTTATCGTCAATCTGGACGACAAGATGAGTGGCAAGAATATCGCGCTCAGTTGGTTGAAAGACATGGACGCAAACGCAAATTAATGAGCTTAATCGATCGGCAGTTGTAGCTGTGAGAGACTTGCTAAAATTGAGTGTAGATAGCACCAGAGAAATTTTATGACAGCAGTAATTCTCGACTCCACCGCTGATAAAGTTCCTAATCCCGAAATCTTCTACCCTAGTTCTGACGGAGAATCAGTGGCTGAATCTTACGACCATTCATATGCGATCTCGACCACCCTAGAGATGCTCTTAGCTCACCTCAAAGGTCAACAAGCAACAGTTCTCGCCGATCGATTTTTATACTATGTTCAGGAATTTCCGCGCTTGCGAGTTGCGCCTGATGTGATGGTGATTTTTGGGGTGGAGCTAGGTGGACGCGATAGTTACAAGATTTGGGAAGAAGGGCACGTTCCCTCGGTCATATTTGAAATAACTTCTTTGGAGACTCGCAGTAAAGATGATGACGAGAAGAAAGATGTATACCAGAGTCTTGGTGTGACCGAATATTGGCAATTCGATCCACTTGGCGAATGGATTACCGAAAAGCTACGTGGATTTCGGCTTCAAGGTGATGAGGAGCCAGTTTATGTGCTGATAAAGAACGATTATAGTGAGGTCTTACAGCTTCAGTTAGTTGTCAAAGATAAAATCATTGCTTTTTATCAGTTGGATAATGGTGTAAAGTTATTGCCGTTAGAGGAGTTACATCTTGCGCTAGAACAGCAGATTCAACAAACCAAAGCTAAAACCCAAAGAGCCGATCGAGAGGCGCAAAGAGCGCGAGATTTAGAAGCACAAATAGCTACATACCAACAGCGATTGGGCGAATTACCACCCGATTTACCAAATTTAATTGAGTAAACATGAACGCAATTTTATCTACCATTCCATCGCCTTGTTTCGTGCTAGAAGAAGAATTGCTAGCGCGAAATCTGGCGATCTTCGATCGAGTCCAACAAGCTGCACCAATTCGGGTGATGCTTGCGCTCAAAGGATTTTCGCTGTTTCACAGTTTCCCCCAGGTGCGGACTACGCTCAAGGGTGCTTCGGCTAGCTCCCTGTGGGAGGCAAGGCTGGCGGCGGAAGAATTTGGCACGGAAGTACATATTTATTCGACGGCATATCGTGCTGAAGATGTACCAGAGATTTTGCCGATTGCCTCGCACATGACTTTCAATTCGATCGGGCAGTGGGAGCACTTTCGAGATCGGGTACTAGCTGCTAGTCCCAACAAACCATCCCCAGGCTTGCGAATCAATCCTGAGTACTCACCAGTCAAAACCGCTCTCTACAACCCCTGTCAGCCCTCAACCAGATTGGGTGTTTCTGCCAAAAATATGGGTGATACGTTACCCGCTGGCATTGATGGATTCTTATCGCACAATTTATGTGAAAGTGATTCATTTGCGATGGAGAAAACGCTAGCGAATATCGAGCGGTTGTTCGATCGATTCCTCCCCGATCTCAAATGGCTAAATCTAGGCGGTGGTCATTTGATGACGCGCAAGGATTATGATGTAGACCACGCGATCGAGGTACTAAATGCTTTCCATACTCGTCATCCCCACATTCAACTACTAATGGAACCAGGTTCGGCGATTGCCTGGGAAACTGGATTTTTGATGGGTACGGTTTTGGATCTAATTCCTACCGATGATTTGGTGAATGTAATGTTAGATATCTCATTTACTGCTCACATGCCAGATTGCTTGGAAATGCCCTACAAACCAGCAATTCGCGGCGCACGGGAGCCAGAAGGTGATGACACAATTTATCGAATGGGTGGCTCTAGCTGTCTGGCTGGTGACTTTCTCGGTGACTACGCTTTTGACAAAAAATTGGCGATCGGCGATCGACTAATATTTGAAGATATGATGCACTATACGATGGTCAAAACTTCGATGTTTAATGGCGTAGTTCATCCCTCGATCGGTCGGATCGATAAAGATGGTAATTTTAAACTCTGGCGCGAGTTTTCCTACGAGGACTATCGATCGAAACTGGGCTGATCTCTTTTCTAAAAGTTGGGTTTTTAGACATCGATTACTGGATTGCAAAGTCTGTAAATTGACGCATTTCTGGTGGACAAAGCCCTAGAACAAGATCTGTTTTTGGTACACCTAAATCCATTAATTCATTTGCTAACTCATGTTCGGTTGTATTGTGTAAGATCCAAACTTTTCCATCTCGAACATCAAGATGCATGACACATTGGTGAATTCGCCGTTGGTGATGCCAACCCATGTGGACGATCTGATACCTGTCGTGCTCTATATCAAAAATCGTTTCCACCTCAATATTTCCATAGGCTGGTTTACCTTGTGCATGTTGAGTCAACAGATCTCGAACTATCTGGGGGTAATTTCGGGAAGCCATAGCAAATCACTTTGAGAAAGAGTATCGTAAATTAATAATTTAATATGATTTTCTTATTTTAACTTCCAATTCCGACTGCATCAGTAATCGAAGCTAATCCTCGTGATTCTAGCTTGGCTAATAATCCAGTTAAAATTCGATCGACCATCCACGGCCCATTATACGTCCAACCTGTATAGACCTGGATCAAATTTGCGCCAGCGGTGATTTTCTCCCAGGCATCATCGGCGGTAAAAATGCCACCCACGCCGATAATTGGTAAGCTCCCACCAGTTTGCTGATGGATGAACCGGATTACTTCAGTAGACTTTTGACGAACTGGTGCGCCACTAATTCCACCTGCTTCGTCGGTGACACTTTTACCTGTGGCGGCAACTATTTTGGTGGTTAACTTCGATCGATCGATCGTCGTATTCGTCGCGATAATTCCGGCTAGTTTAGATGCTTGAGATAGCTCTACTACTGCTGAAATATCTTCCCAGGCTAAATCGGGAGCAATCTTAACCAATATTGGTTTTGCGCCTTGATTTTCCTGTTGCAATGTATCAAAAATAACTCGTAAAGGCTCGATCGCTTGTAAGTCTCTCAATCCAGGTGTATTCGGTGAACTGACGTTAATTACGAAGTAATCACCAAAATCTTTTAACCTTTTGAAGCTGCCTAAATAATCTCCGGCAGCATCATCAAGTTCAGTAATTTTAGACTTACCTAAATTAATCCCAATTGGCACGGTAAAATCACCTTGCTGGCGTTGCTTTAACGCTGCCGCCATTGCTTCACTACCGAGATTATTAAACCCCATTCGATTTAGTGCTGCGCGATCTTGGGGGAGTCGAAATAACCGAGGCTGGGGATTTCCTGGCTGCGGATGATAAGTAACCGTCCCCAATTCTGCAAACCCAAACCCCAAGTATTGCCACATCCCCGCCGCGATGCCATCTTTATCAAAACCTGCTGCTAGCCCCACTGGGTTGGGGAAATTCAAACCAAATACAGACTGTTCTAGCTGGCGATCCGATCGACAAAAATACTGCTGGAAGCTAGCTTTGGCGAGTTTAGTTAGGGGAGATCGAGGACTAGAATCGATCGAGTGCAGCACAGCCAGTGACTGCTTATGAACCGCTTCAGGATCGGCTTTGAATGCAGAGAACAATAAAGGACGTAGAGCGAGTTGATAAATATCCAAATTAGTGAATAGTGAATAGTGGATCGTGGATAGCTTGAGTTTGATGTTGCGTTCCGCTAAGACTGGCGATCGATAAGATACATTTAAATTCAGGAAAGTTAATTAAACTGGCTCTATCTTAGCAATTCCTGTAGCTCTGATTCCCTCTCAACCCATTCACTATTCACTATTCACCATCCACCATCCACTAATTTGGTAAGCTATTCAATGACGATTCGCGATTAGAAATTATGGCAACTATTAATAATAACTACCTAAAACTCAAAGCTGGCTACCTGTTTCCAGAAATCGCGCGGCGCGTCAATGCTTTTGCTCAAGCCAATCCTGATGCACCGATCATCCGGTTGGGGATTGGTGATGTCACCGAGCCGTTGCCTGTAGCCTGTCGGGCGGCGATGACTACAGCAGTCGAAGATATGGGCGATCGGGAGAAATTCAAGGGTTATGGCCCCGAACAGGGTTATGCTTGGCTCAGAGAAGCGATCGCCACCAATGATTTTCAGGCGCGAGGCTGTGATATCGATGCCTCGGAAATATTCATCTCAGACGGCTCAAAATGCGACTGTGGCAACATTCTCGACATTTTCGGACATGACAACACGATCGCGGTAACAGACCCCGTATACCCCGTTTATGTCGATACCAATGTGATGGCGGGGAATACTGGCGATCCTAATGACAAAGGCGAGTATGGTGGTTTAGTTTATCTCCCGATTACCGCCGCAAATGATTTTACCGCTCAGATTCCGACTGAGAAAGTCGATCTAATTTATCTCTGTTTCCCAAATAATCCTACAGGTGCAGTTGCCACCAAAGCACATCTAACTGCCTGGGTAGCTTATGCCAAGGCGCATGGCTCAATTATTTTCTTTGATGCTGCCTATGAAGCATTCATCACCGATCCAAGTTTACCTCGATCGATCTACGAGATCGAAGGTGCGCGGGACTGTGCGATCGAATTCCGTTCTTTCTCCAAAAATGCTGGATTCACAGGTACTCGGTGCGCTCTGACTGTAGTGCCAAAAAATCTCACGGCTAAAGCTGCCGATGGTAGCGATGTCGAACTCTGGAAACTCTGGAATCGTCGTCAGTCAACTAAATTCAACGGTGTTTCCTACATCGTTCAACGGGGTGCGGAAGCTGTCTATTCACCTGAAGGAAAAGCGCAAGTTAAGGAGCTAATTGCTTTCTACATGGAGAACGCCAAAATCATTCGTCAGGAACTTACCGCCGCAGGTTTAGAAGTACATGGCGGCATCAATGCACCCTATGTTTGGGTAAAAACTCCCGCTGGTTTAACCAGTTGGGATTTCTTTGATAAATTGCTGACAAATTGTCATGTTGTCGGCACACCTGGATCTGGTTTTGGGGCTGCGGGTGAAGGTTATTTCCGCATTTCCGCATTCAATAGTCGGGCAAATGTTGAGGAAGCAATGAAACGAATTACTGCTAAATTCAAAGGTTAACTGCATTTAAACCGAGCACAAAAGGGCAGGAATAATTCATGAATTATTCCTGCCTTTTTTAGATGTTATCGTAGTAACTAGTCTGCCGCCATGACCTGAACGTCAATAACCTGCTCGGTTACATCTGGGCTAGACTTAGTAGATCGAGTATTCTGCGCTTGTAACTTCGCCTTGGCAACCGAAGCAACTTCTGACACTAGCAGCGAAATAATTAAAGTATCATCAATTAGACCTACAAAAGGTATAAAATCAGGGGCAATATCGATTGGGCTAACGAGATAAACGAGGGAAGCACCTACCACCCACCAGCGATATTTAGGATTTTGTAAAAGAGAGCGGTACCAGTTGTGCAGGGATTGAAGATTGAAGTTCATCGGTGGATTCCTGAAGTGGTTTTTGTCTATACATCTATCATCTCAAATCCCCAGAAATTGTACAGGTGTGGTAAACCCATATCTGCTAGTAGTGGACAGGGCGGTTGAGTCTTATCCACTACTCACTGTCTACCGATTCTCCTGCAAACTCCGGCTGTGTTGCTATTCCTTGGGGTTGCTTATAGATAGCGTCAAATGTCCCTTTAATCGTGCCTGCGATCGGTACCGCAACAATCACTCCCAATAATCCAGCAATTTGCCCACCTGTGAGCAGACAAATTAAAATAGCGATCGGATTTAACCCGATAAATTCACCCATTAGTTTGGGAGCTAATAAGTTGTCTTTAATTTGTTGAATGATGATGGCGGCGATAAATACAGAGAAACCCAAAGCAAAATTCTTTAACATAATCAAAATTGTGACTAGTCCAATTCCCAAGCTAGCTCCGATAAACGGAATCAGTTCGGCGGCACCAATAAAGATCGCAAAAGACAGTCCAAATGGGACATCTAAGAAAAAGAAAATTGGGGTCAGAGTACAGATCATAAATATCCCCAAGATCAGTTGACTGATGAAGAAATTCTGAAAGTTGAGCCGCAATGATTCACTCAACGGGATCGCAAATCGATCGGGCAAAATATTGACAATCCCCGTCCAGAGCCTATCGCCATATAGCAACATATAGACAGACAGCACCAATACCGAAAGTGTATCGATCGCCCCAGACAGGGTGCCCACAGCGATGCCCACCACTTGAGAACCGATGATTTGGATCTGAGCATCGATCTTGGCATTAATTTGATTTCGCAGGACATTAAAATCCAGCAATAAACCCTTACTTTTGCCCCATTCTTCCCAAGCATTAATATTGTCATTGCTCGATTGAATCCACTCTGGAATCTGCTGCACCAATTGAGTCGTTTGATCGATCGCACTCGGTACTACGGTGACACCGAGAATTGTCAATAGTGCGATCGTCACGAACAGAACACCGATAATTGCTGGAATTCGCCGAAAGTGGATTCGTTCGAGGATTTTGACTGGATAGTTGAGCAAAAATCCGATCAGTGCAGCGATCGTCAAAATCGTAATCAGATGCTCAAAATATCGGAAAAACTGAGATAATACCCACAGATTGAGTCCAACAACGGGAAGTCCGAACCCGATTAGTAGCAAGTTTTGGATGTTCGGTGGTAAACGACGCATGGGGTATCGATCGGCGATGATTTAATTATCAGTTTAAGCCACGATCGACAGCTAAATACTCAGATCTTGTAACGATAGTTGAACGAAGTACCACCTACGGCTCTATATTAAGTAGTGTGCAAAACTCTTGTCCAAAGTCTAACTCCCAAACCCTACCGTTGTGACTGAATCGAAAAAAACGCCCAAATCGATCGCGAGTATTGCTGGTATTGTCGCTGCGGCAACCCTGATTAGTAAAGTCTTTGGGCTGGTTCGCCAGGTTGCTCTAGCTTATGCTTTTGGCAATGGGATTGTGGTAGAAGCATTCACCTATGCTTATGCCATTCCAGGCTTTTTACTAATCCTGCTGGGCGGGATGAATGGGCCATTTCACAGTGCGATCGTCAGTGTTCTCGCCAAGCAAAAAGATAAGTCAGAAACTGTTCCAATTGTCGAAACAGTCACCACGATCGTCGGCATTATCTTACTCGGCGTGAGTATCCTGATTTTCTGCTTTGCCAGTAATGCGATCGATCTGAGTGCCCCGAATTTACTCAACAGTGGTGATGCCGTTCGTGGTGCGTTGGTGCGTCAAAGTGCGATCGAGCAGTTGCAAATCATGTCCGCAATGGCGGTGCTCGCAGGCTTTATCGGCATTGGTTTCGGCACCCTCAGTTCGGCTGATTTTTACTGGTTGCCTTCGATCAGTCCTCTCCTATCTAGCTCTACGACGATTATTGGAGTGGGGATCCTGGCAATCTATCTGGGTGGGAAAATTGGGTTGCCTGAATATGCCCTCTTGGGCGGCAAAGTCCTAGCAGGTTCAGTATTATTTGGGGCGACTTTGCAATGGTTGATGCAGGTAGTCACTCAGTGGAAAGCCGGATTGGGTACGATTAAACCCCGCTTAGAGTGGCGCAGACAGGGCGTGCAGGATGTTCTAA
Source organism: Chamaesiphon sp. 341R_metabat_111 (assembly GCA_025351825.1). Lineage (GTDB taxonomy): Bacteria > Cyanobacteriota > Cyanobacteriia > Cyanobacteriales > Chamaesiphonaceae > Chamaesiphon. The sequence goes on from JANXVE010000194.1 coordinate 22,726, forward strand.
AAATTCTTGGTCCCGCGACATTCTCATCTAGTACACTGCAAATTAACCTCTTCATCGACAATGCCTTTGCTTCCGGTATTGCGGGCGCAGCTTCTGCCATGCAGTATTCGGGGATGCTGATTCTCGCGCCGCTGGGCATTATTTCTAATGTCATCTTAGGCTCCCTACTACCGGAATTTTCACGGCTAACCGATCCGAGTAATTGGACTCAACTCAAAGATCGAATTCGCCAGGGGCTAGTGATCACCGGAATTGCGATGATGCCCCTGAGTGCGATTATCATGGCTTTATCCTTCCCGATCGTCCAAGCAGTCTATCAGAATGGGGCGTTCAAAACTCAAGACTCTCTCCTCGTCGGCTCTATCTTAATCGCATCGAGTTCGGGGATGTTTATCTTTTTGGCACGGGATGTCCTCGTGCGAGTATTCTACGCCCTGGGTGATGGTGCTACGCCATTCAAGATTAGCATGGTGAATATTTTCTTCAACCTGCTATTTGATTGGCTGTTCTGGAAGCCTTTCGGTGCAGCGGGAATTACGCTCTCAACAGTCTGCATCAATCTAATTTCTTTCTCCGTCATGCTATTCTTGCTCGATCGACGGTTGAATGGTTTACCGTGGCGAGGACTACTACCATTAGTATGGATTTTCTTCGCTAGTGCCGTCGCTGGTGCGACTGCCTGGGGCGTAAGCTATGGTTGGCAGCAATTTGTGCCAGAGAGCAATAAGATGACCCTAATCGTCCAATTAGCCCTAGCTGGGGGAATTGGGTTTGGAGTATTTGTTTCGATCGTGTCTCAGCTCAAATTACCCGAATTTGATAAGTTCTCCCAGCAGATTCGGCAGAAACTATTCAAGCGGTAAATTGAACGGCTGGGATGAACTCAGAGATCTAATCATAAGGTAGCAAAAAATACCGATCGAACTGACCCTAATGTCCCCAAGTTATCAGATGATAGAGGTTGTCTAGATCGATATTGCCAGAGCGGTAATGGTGCCGATACCATCTAAACCCCCAGCAGATCGATTACCTATGGTAGGCTACGCCAACGATCCCATAGGGATCGCTATTATAAGAGGTTATTGTGAAAAAAGTTTTATCGATTATTCTCGGTGGTGGTGCAGGTACCAGGTTGTACCCACTGACTAAATTACGGGCAAAACCCGCTGTTCCCCTTGCTGGTAAATATCGACTGATTGATATCCCTGTCAGCAACTGTATCAACTCAGAGATCTACAAAATCTATGTCCTGACTCAGTTTAACTCGGCATCACTGAATCGGCACCTGTCCCGCGCTTACAATTTTTCGGGATTTAGCGATGGCTTTGTCGAAGTACTGGCAGCGCAACAAACCAAGGATAGTCCCGATTGGTTCCAGGGTACGGCTGATGCGGTGCGTCAATATCTATCCATAATTGAGGACTGGGATGTCGATGAAGTGGTGATTCTCTCTGGCGATCATCTCTACCGGATGGATTATCGATTATTTGTCGAACGCCACCGCGAAACTAATGCTGATATTACCCTCTCAGTCGTGCCCATTAGCGAAAAAAATGCCTCTGAATTTGGACTGATGAAAATCGATCCATCTGGACGGGTGGTGGAATTTAGTGAAAAGCCTAAAGGTGCCGAGCTGCAAAGTATGCGCGTAGACACCACTAAATTGGGTCTTAACGCCGAGCAAGCCGCTGAGAAGCCATATATTGCCTCGATGGGGATTTATGTCTTCAAGAAGCAAGTACTGGTGGATTTACTCAATAAATCTCTGGAGCAGACTGATTTTGGTAAGGAAATCATTCCAGGTGCTTCAGAGACTCACAATATCCAAGCATACCTATTTGATGGCTACTGGGAAGATATTGGAACGATCGAATCTTTCTATGATGCTAACCTCGCGCTGACGCAACAGCCAACGCCGCCATTCAGCTTCTACGACGAAAAGGCACCGATTTATACTCGCTCTCGCCATCTTCCACC
>JANXVE010000004.1 GCA_025351825.1 Chamaesiphon sp. 341R_metabat_111
TTTAAAGGGGCGGAACTGATTTTCCCCGATGTCCTAATTCTCACACCAGCGCAAATTATTAGGAGTTAATTTTATGGCAACTTTAACCGTGCGGATACCAGATGACAAACATTTGAGACTCAAACAACTAGCCGAGACTAGGGGGATTAGCCTTAATAAGCTGATTGAAGAACTTTCTACTGTTGCTTTGGCGGAGTTTGATACTCATAATCGATTTAAATTGATGGCAGCACGAGGAAGTGTGAGCAGAGGTCTAGAATTATTGGATAAACTCGACACACTGACGTAATAATTATTTATCCGCTGTCCGAATGATCTTTGCTGGCACTCCAGCGGCGACAACATTATCGGGCAATGATTTTGTGACTACGGCATTTGCACCAATCGTGACATTATTGCCGATGTTAATGCCTCCCAATACCTTTGCCCCAGCCCCAATGGTGACGTTATCGCCAATTGTGGGGCGGTTGGCGGGGAGGTAGCTGATATCGATTTCTTTGGCTCCCAGGGTGACTCCTTGGAGGATGGTGGCGTTGTGACCGATTTTAGTTGCTCCGATTACGGTGCCGACTGGATGGGGAATATATAGTCCACCAGCGATTTCGCACTGGAGGCCGAATCAAAGTTGGTAAAACAGACGTTACTTTCCAAATATGATCTCGTCATAGACTTGCTCGATTGGGAATATCAAATTTATGCTTTTAAGTTCAATCAAATCTCCAGCTTGATAGTTGATAATCTGCCAGTCGTCGCCATTTTTTTTGCGAAATAGTTCGATCGCTACTGAGCTTGAATCGACTAATATATATTCTTGCAAATCGGGATTTTGACGATACATTCTAAATTTATTGCCTCGGTCGTAAGCCTCTGTTCCAGGTGACAAGACTTCTACAATCAGGCATGGATAGGTAATGTATTGAGTGTTGGTGCGATCGCGTTCGTCGCAGGTGACGCTGAGATCTGGGTAAGTATAATCTGTTGAAGCTGCAATATTCACTCTACAATCAGAATTGCCGACTTGACAGCCACTACCGCGCAAGTGAGCTTTGAGGATAAAGCCAAAGTTCAGCGCAATCCTACCATGATTTAGAGTTCCACCTGTCATCGCATAAACGTCCCCATTGAGATATTCATGGCGAACGTTCTGTTGCTCTTCCCAAGCAAAGTATTGTTCAGGTGTAAATCTCGGAAAGTTTTCTTTGATAGCTATCATATTTTATTGGCTGGACATGATTGCCTGTGAGTACTATTAGTCTATTTTACTGTTTTTCGATCGATCCAAGAAGTTGCTTGAAACTCATAAGTTTCGTTGTTTGAGTTCTTGGGTTGCGGCTACGATAGTTTGAGGGAATAAATACACGCCTCGATCCTAAATAGTTGTCTATATACATAGATACTTCAATCAATCGCTCGATACATTCTTCTCGGTAGTCTCGTTCGTCAAATCGGGTGAGATTTGCAATTGTGATGACGGGTAAAGAGGTGGAGTTGTTTTCTTCGCGCATTATTTGTTCGAGCGAATCTTGCCCATATCCCTCAAGATTTTGGTCGATGAGAAAAATCATTACTTCGACACTAACTTTTTTGCTTTCTGGGCTTGAAGCTTTTGCCATGCGGCTTCTTGACCTACTGGGGCTGGAAGTTTTGCAACTCGCTCGTTTAATTCGCGATTTTGCTCTTGCCAGTACGCCTGTAGCTCTGATGCTTCGGTTAGAATCGATTGATATTCTGATTCAACTTCTGCCTGATGGGTGTCGATATATTCTAATGCAGCTTGTACTTGCTCTTGACTAAGGTTAAGCATGTTGGCGATAAATTTGGCTGGATATTTGGCGATCGCAAAATCCATAATGTCATAAAGGCTGATTCTAGTGCCTGTGATGAATAGTCCTGTTTCGTTACGCTCGATTATGCTAGACGGGGTAATCTGTTGGTTTAGCATCTGTTCTGAAGAATTGTTTGAAAATATCATAATCGATTGTGTTCTAAGCTGACAGTCTCTTTGTCCCAATTCGCGCTAATTTTTGGGCGTATAGTTCTCGTTGGCGGAGCCTCTCCTTGGAGAATCGAGTTGAGCTTCTATTTTAGCTAATTCTTGATTTAATTCTGCCATTTCTCTGCTGGTTTGACGGAGATTGGCGATTAATCTAGCGCGAGTGATGGGATCTGGTATTTGTGGTGTATTCACTATAAAAGTCTCTGAATATAATTGTGCCACGGTCAAAGTTGAGATTGTATTTAGATATGCTGTTTTGTTTAAAACTCACAAGTTGCGTTGCTTGAGTTCTTGGGTGGCTGCTTTGGAGCGATCTTCGTAAATTTCCTGAGTTTTTGCCCAGGTGACGAATGATTCTAAGCCAGCGGCGAGGGATGTGGATTGCCAGTCGGGGAAGACTTGGTGGAGGGCGGTGAGATCTGCCCAGTTGTGGCGGATGTCGCCGACGCGGAAGTTGCCAGTAATCTGAATATCGCTGTTGCATGGAGCGGGAGGAGGCGATGAGGACTTTTTTGACTTGGTGGGTTTCGTTGGCGAGGATGTCCCACATCAAGCCTGTACCGCCGATATTTTCATCGTATAGCGGGCGATTTGGTACATTGATTGTCCGGTACCTGTTTGAGCGGCGAAATGGACGATTGCTGAGGTGTATTCGGGAGCATCACTGTGTCTATGTCTCGATTACCTCCGGTAGGCTACGCCAACGACATCAATTATCGATCGGCAATGAGTTAAAATTGGATAGAAGGCGGGCAATGAGGACAGATATAAATGAATGCCTATAAAGTCGATGCGATCGTAACTGAGAGTGGCTTGTCCATATTAGCTGGATTACCATTACCTGTTGGTTCGTCTGTGGAAGTAATTATTTTAGATAATGGAATGCTCGACCTGTCACAGGTGGTGAATATTTCATCTAGCGAGACTTCACAGCCAGACTATTTAGTTGGAATTTCTTCATTAATGACCGAATGGGAGTCAGCAGCGGATGAGTCAGCGTACCAAGATTTATAATCGCTTTGATGTGGTAGTTGTGCCATTTCCATTCACGGACAGTAGCATCACAAAGCGCAGACCTGCACTAGTTATTTCAGAAACAAGTGTATTTAATGCGCCAATGGCAATGAGTGTGATGGCGATGATTACAACTGCGACTCACAAATCTTGGGCGTTGGATGTGAGCATATCGGATCTTGCATCTGCTGGACTAAATAATCTGTCAATTGTTCGGATGAAGTTATTCACTTTGGACAATGCGTTAGTTGTGAGACAGATTGGTCATTTGGCGCAGGTGGATGAAGATGAAGTCTTGAAATCGATTGGAAAGTTAGTTGGTTTGGATCTGGGGCTGTAGGGACTGATTTATGCTACCCAATAAATCAATGTCGATCGACTCTGGTATGTTTGGCAAAACCAATCCAAACATCAATTTTTACTTAAGCTTTTAACAGCTATGCTTTGGATAGAAAGTAACTTTGGCTACTCGCTCGATACAGTTGCAGGTGAATCTAGTTGGAATGATATGCTTGGCGAAAAGGTTGGAGCTAATCAATTTAGATTGAATCATAATTTTGACAATTAAATGTAAGTCAGATAAATCTTTTAGGGTAGGTTGGGTTGCAGATGCGCGTACGCCCTAGTTTCCCGTTCGCGTAGCGTCTCCCCTGGAGACGGTTTGCGAAAAGTGCGGTCTTGGAGTTTCCCCGTCTTGTCTTGACGCACACAAACGGGAGGGAACCTCCCGTTCGATGCGTCGCTGTCTCACCTATTTTGACGGGGAACCCGTCCAAAGGTGAGCCGCTGTGTTGTCGTTTTCTTATTCGGGGGGAACCCTAGACATAAAAACGCCGCAAGTGGAGCACCTTTTCAAGACAGCGCACCAAGCAGAAGGATGAAACCCAACATTTCTAGGATGTTTGTGTGATTATTGGGTTATCCCCTGACGGAGATGCTACGCAAGTGCCAAGCGCAACCCAACCTCCGAGTTTTCGAGATTTCTAAAAATCACATCATACAACATGAAAAAAGCACTAATCTTTGGAGTGTCGGGACAGGATGGGGCGTATTTAGCCAAGCTACTACTGAGTAAAGGGTATACAGTCTATGGCACATCGCGGGATGCTCAGGTTTCGACTTTTCGGAATCTGGAATATCTGGGGATTCAACAACAAGTACAGCTAGAATCTGCTGCGCTGAATGATTTTCGGAGTGTGTTGCAGGTATTGAAGAAGACGTGGGCCTGATGAAGTGTACAATCTGGCTGGTCAGACATCGGTGGGGCTGTCGTTTGAGCAGCCAGTGGAGACACTGGAAAGTATTGCGGTGGGGACGCTGAATATTTTGGAGGCGATTCGGTTTATTGGGGAGCCGATTAAGTTCTACAATGCGACTCCCTAGTGAGGTGTTTGGAGATATTAATGGGGCAGCGGCGGATGAGTCTACGCCGTTTTCACCTCGGAGTCCCTATGCAGTAGCCAAAGCAACGGCTTTTTGGGAGGTGGCAAACTATCGGGAGGCTTATGGGTTGTTTGCTTGTTCGGGGATCTTATTTAATCATGATTCACCATTAAGACCGGAGCGGTTTGTGACGCAGAAGAGGCCAGTGCGGTGCGGATTGCGGCGG
>JANXVE010000023.1 GCA_025351825.1 Chamaesiphon sp. 341R_metabat_111
GGTGATCCCCGTTTTTATATATAAAATATTCTGATATGTAAATTAACAAAATAAAATTGCTGCTTATGTTGCCAAAGCGTCACGTATCAGTCTATGCTTGACCTTAGCGAATATCTAAGTATTCGGTTTTTCATAGTCAAAATCTGTGAAAAAACTGGTGTGTTCTATACAAATATCGATTCGGAGCGGATACTCGCTCATAGTCGTTGACTACAAAATTACTCTAAGGACGAAAAATATATGTCTATTGCCGTGGGAATGATTGAAACCAAAGGTTTTCCTGCTGTTGTGGAAGCTGCTGATGCCATGGTCAAAGCTGCCCGTGTTACATTAGTCGGCTACGAAAAGATCGGCAGCGGACGGGTAACTGTCATCATTCGTGGCGATGTATCTGAAGTCCAAGCTTCCATAGCAGCAGGTGTGGAATCCGTTAAGCGCGTTAATGGCGGTGAAGTTTTATCAACTCACATCATCGCGCGTCCTCACGAGAACTTGGAGTACGTTCTGCCGATGAATTACACCGAAGATGTTGAGAAATTCCGCGTCTAGACTGCGTTCGCGTCAGTCAAATTTGCTAAGTATTACATTAACTAAAAAATTTTAGGAGTCATTGATAATGTCTATTGCAGTTGGAATGATCGAAACCTTGGGTTTCCCCGCAGTTGTAGAAGCTGCTGATGCGATGGTCAAAGCCGCTCGTGTCACATTAGTTGGCTACGAAAAGATCGGTAGTGGTCGCGTAACGGTGATCGTCCGTGGTGATGTCTCTGAAGTCCAAGCTTCAGTAGCAGCAGGTGTTGAGTCTGTCAAACGGGTGAATGGCGGACAAGTATTGTCCACTCACATCATCGCCCGTCCACACGAGAACCTAGAGTATGTTCTGCCTATGAACTACACCGAAGATGTCGAGAAGTTCCGCGACAGCTTAAATGGTCCAGGTCCTTTGGCAATGGGTAGTAGACGTTCTTAGAAGCTAAATGAAGCTAGCTAGAGTGATGGGTACTGTGGTCAGTACCCACAAAGAACCGAGTTTGACTGGGACTAAGTTTTTGCTCGTGCAAATGCTCGATGCCGCAGGAAATGATTTGCCGGAGTATGAAGTCGCCGCCGATTGTGTCGGTGCAGGTTTAACAGAAGTAGTTTTAGTGAGTCTGGGCAGTGCTGCGCGTCAAGTTTCCACCAAAGACCATTATCCCGTCGATGCGCTAGTTGTGGCGATCGTAGATACAGTTGCGGTAGGCAATAATTTGACATACAGCAAACGAGATGCGCGATAAGAAATTATTTATAAAGTTATTATTGATTTAATTCGGAACCGAAGATATGAGTAATATTAGTGATAGCGTCCGCCAAGAAATTCGTCGTTTGTTAAGCCAGGGCTATCGTGTGGGCGTAGAGTATGCCGATGCGCGCCGCTTTCGGAGTGGTTCTTGGACTAGTGCTCCCATCGCCCAAGGTGGTGAAAGTGCAGTATTAGCCAGCGTTACGGCTGTGCTGGACGAGAATGAAGGTAAGTACGTCCAAATCCTGGGTGTCGATACCAAATCGCGCACGCGGGTATTGGAACTGATGATCCAACGCCCTGATGGTGCGGTGACTCAAGTAAGTAAATCGAAGGGTACTGGTGGTGGCAGTGTTGCTGCTGCAAGCAATGGTCACAGTAGCGGCAACGGTGGTGGCGGTGATGTCGCTCAAATCGTCAGACAACTACTAACTCAGGGTTTTCGGATTGGGACGGAGTTTGCAGATGCTCGTCGCTATCGTGCTACATCTTGGACTAGTGGCCCATCCTATCAAGGTACGCGGGACAATGAAGCAATTGCCCTCCTTACTAATCTAGTCGCCGAACACGCAGATCACTATGTGCGGTTAATCGGCATCGATCCAACTGCCCGTCGCCGTGTTACTGAACTAGTGATTCACAAGCCAGGTGAGCCAGTTACGCTCAGTACGGGTGGTGGTAGCAGTTCGGCTAGTTCATTCAATAGCTCCTTTGGTACAGCAAGTAATGGCGGTGGTAGCGTCAAAACTTCCCTCAGTCCTGAAATAGTGGCATCAGTGAGACGACTGCTAGAAAATAGCTACCAAATTAGCACCGAACATGCAGATTTACGTCGCTTTAGAAGTAGCTCTTGGCACACATGTAAACCAGTGTCGGCGACTCGGATTCAAGAAGCAATTTCGGAATTGGAATCTTGCCTCACAGATCACGCGGGTGAATATGTGCGGCTGATTGGCGTGGACAAAAAAGCGAAACGTCGCGTTCACGAAGAAATTATCCAACGTCCTTAGAGATTAGCACCAACGGCAGACGGCAAAAAGTTACCAGCAAACAGTACAGCCCAAATGCTCACCAAGTTTCGGTCTTTATCCAGGGAGGTAGTACCCGTCCATCTCGATGGAAATGTGTCGATCGATCCAACTGCTGCCATCGCGCCTGGAGTCTTACTTCAAGCTGAAGCAGATAGTCGAATTACGATCGGGGCAGGGGTATGTATCGGTGCTGGGACGATCGTTCATGCATCGGGTGGAAATATTGACATTGGGGCTGGAGTGTGCATTGGGCGCGGGGTGCTAATTGTCGGGAGTGGTGGGATCGATCGAAATGCCTGCATCGGTGCGGGAACGACTATTTTCAATCCCCAGATTGAGGAAGGGGATGTCATTCCCACCCATTCGATCTTGGGCGATACCAGTCGGGGGGAAGTATCTGTAGTTGAAACGCCAGATTTACCCCCTCCATCGGCAGATCCATCATCAGCAGATCCGCCCGATCTTTGGGATACCAGCGATGCCTGGGATACCTCAACCGTGAAAACGCCAGTAGTGGCAGATCCACCATTTGAGAATACCTTCCAGAGTACACCGCCACCCAATCCTTGGAAGGTAGCCGAAACCGAATCATCGCTAGAAATAACTCATCGCTCTACTGAATACGTCGCCGGACGTGCTAATTTCGACAGGCTTAAACGCCAGCTTTTCCCCAATGGTTGAACTCATGACTAAAAAAGCACTACCTAAACTAAAATCGACCAAAGTTCTCGTCGTATTGAACGGTAAAGGCGGTGTGGGGAAAACGACAACAGCGATCAATCTTGCAGCTATCTTTGGCGAAGATCATCGGGTGTTGCTAGTCGATGCCGATTCGCAAGGCTCGGCAAGTTGGTGGGTACAGCAGTCTGAAGGTCGAGATTTGGGCTTTGAGACTACGGCACTAGCCGATCTGACTAGTGTAGATCGATCGCAATGGGCTGATTATGACATTGTGGTTGTAGATATGCCGCCTGCGCTCGATTCTGCTGCGTTCGAGGCAATTATGCCCGTCGCAGATTATCTGGTGCTACCAACGCCCCCCGCACCAATGGATCTAGCCGCATTGATTCGCACGGTGAGACAAGTGGTGATTCCATCCCAGATTAGCCATCGCGTCTTACTGACTAAGGTAAATTCTCGCGGTTTGAGAGAAGCGCAAGAAGCACAACAAACCTTATTGCAGTGTCAGATTCCAGTCTACTATACAGTAATCAGGAATTTGAAAATTCACGAACGTGCTGCAATGTCAGGATTGCCAATTAGTCAGTACAAAGGTCAAGCAGCCGCACCCGCAGCCGCCGACTACCGTTGTGTCGTCAATGAAATCTGGAAAGATTGGAACTAAATATGACTACTAACAAGAAAAAAACATCAGCATCTGATGTGTTGCGGCAGGAAATGCAGCAGCCATTGGTTCTCCCGACACGGGAAAGTCCCAGTACACCTAGTCCAATACCCACTACGAATATGACACCCCCAACCAACGACGACGCTCAAGCTAAAGCTGCTCAAGAAAAAGACGCAAAACTTCAGAAGCAGATGGATGACTTGACAAAGCAACTCAGTGATGCACAAGCAATGATTGTCAAATTGTCAGCGCAACCCGCAGCAACCCCAGCTAAAGCTAAAGCTACCACAGCGATCGTCAAGAAAGACGCATCTTATTCCTCTCTGACAGCGCGTCCGACCCAATCCCGCGAAGAAACCCTCCGCCGTCGCAACAACACCGATATTGGTTGGTTGGACTAATTCTAAATAGTGGCTGGTGAAATTAGCTAGTGGTAAGGGGTAAAAGGCAATGGACAACAAATTGATATTATCCCCCCACACCTTCCACACCTCCCACACCCCCTCTACCACATGAGCCTATTAGCCAGGAGTATATCTAGAAGATGGCAACTCGAAGTTCCAGACAAGCAGTCGGGACGATTCAAACTGACGGATTTCCACCTGTGCTAGCTGCTGCTGATGCGATGCTCAAAGCGGGGAACGTCACACTGGTTTACTACGGTTTGGCAGAACGTGCAGAGTTTATGATTACGATTCGTGGCCCCGTATCCGAAGTCAATCAAGCGGTTGCGGCAGGTGTACTAGCTTGTGAAGCCACAAAGAAAGGTGCCCTGATCAGTCACTACATCGTCCCTCATCCCACCGGAAATCTAGATAGTGTGATGCCAATGCAATACACGTCTGAATCGGAAGAATTTTGGGTGTAAATTCAGATCTGTAGGTTGGGTTGAAGAATGAAACCCAACGCACTCACCCAGAGATACTAGGCAGACGAATAATTTATTATTACAAGGAATATATATTTCATGGCTGATTCAATGAGTTCTCAACAGGCAGTTGGTTCGATCGAAACCAAGGGCTTTCCGGCTGTCCTGGCTGCTGCTGATGCGATGCTCAAGGCAGGACGTGTCACCTTAGTGGGCTACCTGCGGGCTGGTAGTGCTAGATTTACCGTCAACATCCGTGGCGACGTTTCCGAGGTCAAACAGGCGATGGCGGCTGGTGTAGACGTAGTTGAGAAAGTCTATGGCGGTACCCTAGAATCTTGGGTGATCATCCCTCGCCCCCATCCCAACGTTGAGCGAATTCTGCCAATTGGCTATACTGAAGAAGTCCAAGAATTCCGCGACCAAGTTGAAGGCAGAATTAGCTAGTCATTAGGACTGACCGTTGAGTAGTCTCTTTGCTGGAATATCGATCGAATCAAGAGATCGATCGTAGCAAGTTGGTAGTGACGAATTCACGAGATTTTTAGCTATCAACTATTCTCCTCCGGAGAGGCTTACGCCAACAACTATCAACTATCAACTAATTTACATGAATGTTCACGCCGAAAGTGCCATCGGATTGATATCCACTCGGAGCTTTCCGGCGATGGTGGGAACGGCAGATATGATGATCAAATCTGCCGATGTCACTTTGGTTGGATATGAAAAAATTGGTGGTGGGTACTGTACTGCGGTGATTCGCGGTAGATTTCCAGATGTGAGATTAGCGGTGTCCGCAGGGGCGGAGATTGCGGAGCAAATGGGTGAATTGATCTATCAATCAGTAATTTCTCGCCCTTCACCCAATCTTAGTGCTGTATTGCCGATTAGCGATCGAATGCTAGCCCAGGTAGTTGGCAAAAGCAAGCTAACTAATCTAGCAATTGGACTACTCGAAACTCGTGGATTTCCGTCGATGGTGGGGGCGATGGATGCCATGCTCAAGACGGCGGATGTGCACGTTTCTGGCTATGAAAAGACGGGTGCTGGCTTTTGTACCGCGATCATTCGGGGGACTGTTTCCAACGTTACCTTTGCCCTCGATGCGGGGATGTCAGTGGCGGAGAGCATTGGTGAACTGAGATCGATCATGGTGATTCCTCGTCCATTAGAAGATTTGGAGCGGACTATTCCCACCGCTAGTTACTGGCTCGAACAAGCTCTCGTGATTCCAGAACAGCCATTAGCATTGCCGCTCAGACTTCCACAATCGGTTAACGCGCCACTGGTAGAAGTCGAAGTCGTGGAACTAGAGCAAGTAGAGCTAGAGCAAAGATTATTAATAGACGGCTCAGATCGAAAGCTCCAGCAACAAGAATCAGCAACTGAACCCGATTAGAATCTATCGTAACGTTGCAATTCGATCGGAAGACGATCGAAACCGACTATCATGTTTAGCGGTCATGGATTGAATCCTAGCCTCACATAGAAGTCAGGGAGCTGTTTTAGATACATCATGGGAATTGTCATTGCCACTGTTAATATGAAAGGAGGTGTCGGTAAAACCACCCTCACCGTCAATTTAGCGGCTTGTCTCGCCAAGTTACACGGCAAGCGCGTCTTAGTCGTCGATCTCGATACCCAGATTAGTGCGACCTTAAGTTTAGTTACACCTCAAGATTTTGCCAGAATTCGCCGCGAAAAGAAAACAATTAGTTATTCGATCGCTAAAGTTCTCAAACCAAGTAGCCGCTATAAATTTGAAACAAAAGATCTGATTACTAAAGATGTCTGCTGGGTCAAAGGACTAGACTTATTGGCAGGAGATATTGATATCTACGACGAGTTTTTAGTATCCGAGAAACTCCATCAAGAAACAGTCGAAAATCCTTATATAGATTTTAGTGATGTCTGGAATGAATTTGAAGGTTCTTTGATCAAGAATATCCTAGCTCCGATCATTGATGATTATGACTTTATCATTCTTGATTGCGCCCCTGGCTACAATCTCTTGACTAGAAGCGGGATTATGGCTAGTCATTTTTACCTGATGCCAGCTCGTCCAGAACCGCTTTCATTAGTTGGGATGCAGTTATTAGAACGTCGCATTGCCAAACTGAGAGCAACACATGAAGGTGATAAAAATTGTCTCGAAAGTAGTCTATTAGGCATAGTTTTCATCCTATCTGGCAGTACACTATTTGCTCGTTATTATGAGCAAGTCATGCAGCGAGTCAGCCAAGATTTTGAAGCTGCTAAGATCTTTCAGACGCGAGTGCCGATGGATGTGAATGTGGCTAAGGCGATCGATAGTTTTCAGCCTGTCGCGATCGAGAATCCTGGATCGGCTGGTTCTAAAGCTTTTGCGAAGATAAGTCAGGAGTTGTTGGTGAAGGTGCAGCAGTTGGCGGGGGATTAGGAGTGGGGGACTGGGAGACTGGCTTGCGCCGCTTAGTGCTTATGCGACACGATCGTCACATTTGCTAACTATGCCAGGAAAAGATTATGATATGTGTAGGTATAAAAATATTATTCTAAATAAAGCTATGGATATTCTCACACTGGGCTGGGTTTCACTATTAGTCCTATTTACTTGGTCGATTTCGATGGTTGTATGGGGTCGCAACGGATTTTAGATCCAGTGGTAATTACCAAAAAATCTCTGTAGGGGTAATTCATGAAGCGGCGGTTTTATTCGGAGGTTCCCTCCGAATAAAAACCGACAAGACATTACCCCTACAGAGATTTTTTGTAAGCAAGATGATAAATATTAAGCTGGGGCTTCGCCTCTAGTTAGAAAAGCGACGCATTCGACGTGAGAGGTTTGGGGGAAGAAGTCAGCGGGTTGGACGTGGGTGAGCTGATAGTTGCCTTGCTCACAGAGGATTTGGAGATCTCTGGCGAGAGTTGCGGGTTTGCAACTGATGTAGATGATTTGGGCTGGCTGCATGGCGGTGAGGGCATCGAGGACAGCCCTGTCGCAACCAGTTCGTGGTGGATCTAATAAGACAACGTCAGCCTGCACGTCGATTTCTGGGAGGAGTTCTTCAACTGCGCCTGTGCGAAATTCAATGTTATTGATGCTATTGAGTCGGGCATTCGATCGAGCTTGCACCACTGATGCCGCATGGACTTCTAGCCCAATTACTTTCTTGACTCGTTTAGAGAGAGGCAGGGTAAAAGTCCCAATCCCGCAGTAAGCATCAATTAGCGTTTCCTCCCCTGTGAATTTGGCTCGATCGATAATCATATTCAGCACCGTTTCAGCTTGCTCGGTGTAGATCTGAAAGAAGGTATCACCTTTGAGCTGAAATTGTAGGTTGCCAAAAGTCTCGCAGACATAATCTCGCCCAGCAATACAGCGGGTTTCTGTGCCGAAGATATTATTCGTAGATTGACTGTTGAGATTGAGACAGACTCCGACTAGCTTGGGATAGCGTTGCATCCATCGCTGTGCTTGTCCCTCGATGTCGGGAATGTCAAAATCAGTAACTACTAGCGTCAGCAGAATTTCACCTGTCCGCCGCCCGATTCGCATCAGGAGATGGCGAAATTTGGGGCGATTGTCGGGGATATCGGTGACTTTGGTAATCGTGGGACGATTCCGCAGTTTGGGTTTAGGAATACCCGTGACTGTGAGTTCCTCTTCTTGATACTCACTGACAATAATTTGGACACCAGTGCGCCGTAAGCCTGGTTCTCTGGCTCCTTTGCTCTCTGGCTGATAGATCTGCCAGCCCCGATCTTGGATGTCTTGCTTGATTTCAGCCAGAAGCGGATTCAACCTTTCATCTTGGACTGGACACTGATTGAGGTTGACGATCTGGTGGGTACCCTTGCGATAGTAGCCAGCTTTGACACTGCCGGAATCGCTTACGCCCAGCGGATAAGTGACTTTATTGCGGTAGGCAAAATTTCCTTGCGCGCCGACGATGGGAGCGACAGGTGGGGCTGTGAATTTACCAATCCGCTTGAGTGCTTGCAGTACCTGATTTTCTTTAGCGATTAACTGGTAATCATAATCGATATGCTGAAGCTGACAACCGCCGCACTTATCAGCGACGATGCAGCTAGGGCGAACGCGGTGCGGTGAGGCAGTTAAAACTTCAAGCAGTTTGCCGTGGGAGTACTGCCGTTTGACAGTGACTAGCCGAGCTACGACTCGATCGCCTGTAACTGTATCGGGGACAAATACGACTCGATCTCCCGCGCGTCCAACGCCTTCGCCACTATCATTGACATCGGTAATATCAATTTCGACAACATCCCCTTGTCTCGATGGCTGGTTAGAAATGGGCAGTTCACTAGAACCATCACTGGGAGAATTGTCGGGAAACATGATATATTTTGGCTGGAGATCGATCTATCATGATAGCAGTTGTTGTCATCAAATCTACATAGCCAAGAAGATTTATTGGTGAGTGGTAGATAGTTGAATTTTTAGTACGAGAAATAATTTATCTGGCAAGAAGAATGCGTGGGGTGGGAGCTGCTAACCATCTAGACTGTAACCATTATTTAGCCGATCGAGATTTGGATTCATCTATTTAGTTTTCTCACTTTTATTCCAGATAAAATCAGCTAATTCTGGCTGTTGTAAGCCTTCCTCAAGATTAAGTAGCACTGTTTTTTGGATCGATTTTGGTTGGTTTAATCGCCGCAGTACTCGATCGGGAATACCATAGCCATAGATAATGTGTGAGCTACCTGCTAAGACGATCGTTTGATAGCTGGGATTTTTTTTAGCAAAATTAGCCGTATTTGCTGCCATTGTCTCATCCCATAGTAGTTGGGCTGTATAGAACCTATCGAAACTTTTGCTAGCAGCTGAGACAATCCCCGCATGTTGCTGATAGCTACCCAAAATCATCTGCTGATATTTGGCATTGCTACGATCGATTTCAGCCGCAGGTGGAATCGACTGACGTTCGGAACTAGTAAGACTCTCCAACCCTTGTCGCGCCGACTTCCGCGCAATCTCACCAGGCGTATTCAAAGCAATCACAGGTAAGCGATTAGCCTTAGCAAATTCCAAGATCGGCAGATAATACTGCCACGGATAGCCCCAGCGTTTGTCAAATTCCGACTGTTCGTATAGCTCAGTCGCCGTAATTTTACCTGCTAAATATCGATCGAGCAACGGCTGCATCTGACTCTGAAACATTTCCATCCCGATCGCTATTTGCGGTTTGTGCTTGAATAATGCTTGAATAATTGCCAGTTGCTGCTGGTGATCTGATTCACGATCGTGAGTTTCACCCAGATAGATAATTTTCGCAGCTTGTAGCTGTTTGATGATTCCTTGTTGTGGAGTCGTAAAGCTAATATTGTCTTGAGCTGTAGTTGGCAAAGCTCCTGCATTTGGTATGATAGCGATCGTATTGCTAGCGGCAATTACAACCAGCCACCAAATAAGTGCAGCAATCCGACGGATATTCATATCTTAGCTAAATAATATATCTAGCTAAGATAACGCACAATATCTGGAGTCCGCATCGCCTACTTTGAGATTACCAATCTATGTCAGAACCTACCGATATTCGTGCTCAAGCTAACTCTGGTAGCGCGATCGAGAAATTGAGCTTTCAAGCCATCGCAGCCAACTGGTTTGAGTACCCGATCGTCGTATATCCCCATCATACTGACTATGCCGGAATCGTCTGGCATGGTACCTATCTTACCTGGATGGAAGAAGCACGAGTAGCCTGTCTCAAATCGATTGGGATTGACTTTGCCGATTTGGTAGCAATGGGTTGCGATTTGCCTGTGGTAGATTTGTCGGTAAGGTATCGCAGTGCGCTCCGCATGGGCGAATCGGCGATCGTCAAAACGCGAACGATCGATATGGAAGGGGTGCGAATCGTCTGGGAATATGAGATTCAATCACTAGATCGATCGATTATTCATCTGACTGGGATGGTGACGCTAGTTGCTGTCGATCGCGAAAAGGGCAAAATCATGCGCCAATTGCCAGCAACTGTTAAAGATGCACTAGTAAAATTGCGGGAATAATCTTAATTATATCGATCTACATATATGGACGAATTCTGAACTAGAGGTTTGAAGATTGCATAGAGAATTGTAATAATTAAAAATGTTAATAGAATTACTACTAGCGGAAATTTGCCGAGCAATTCGCCTGGAAGTACTTGGAGAAACTGCTGGGGCTGAGTAACTAGATTCCAACTATTAAATCTTATAAATCTGCCAATATAAATACCGATTGCACACAATAGATGCAGACTAAATTCTGTGACTGTGATATAAGCCTCAAGCTGATTTTTGCTCATGTATTCGCGAATATTGACCAGCGAAAATACATAAGAAAACCAACCAATCCCAATAAATAGAATATAAGTAGGGACGATCGCTAAAGTAATCTTCCACACAGAGCTAATCGCCCGTACTGCATCATAAAAGTGGATAATATCTGTTAGCACATATGGCGCATTTGGTAAGATAGTGATAAACAAGAGTACTCCAAACCACCAGAAAATAGATCGACTGCTACCTGTTTGGGATTGAGATCGTCGATCGATCGCGATCGAAACCACAATTAAAACAATCGCGATCGCAATGAAAATTAGTCGCACCCCCCACAGCGAAATCACAATTTTTTTAATCGCTTCGAGGAAATCACCGTTATTGTATTTTTTAATCCCGACGACAAAGCTCATTCCTAATAATATATAGGTGCTCCAGCAAAATAATCTCGATCGAGGTTTACTAAATAGAAAAAAACTGAGAGTGAGCGGAACTAGTGCCAGGAAACTATTCCAGGCAATTCTACCGATATCTGCGGACAGCACTTCAGTCAGTGTGGCTGTGCCGCCAGAAATTTGAGATAAGAACATTCAACCTCCATTATCAATTGTTAATAGAGAACAGTTGGGGGTGTTGGGTTGTTTCCTGATAGAAAGGCTCCGCCAACATTCTTCAACCCAACCTACAGATCTACAGATCCTATCAACGATCGACTAATTAACTGATTTAGCAATGATTATTTTTTAACTTTGCGGGGATACCGATGACTCCCCGTTCGTACAGCCTGTCGAACTCACGATTGAAATGTGCAGCTACAGTCGGATTATCTTGAATAACTAATAGTGTCTCATCATTATGATAGTTCGCGGCATTCGACCAATTATGAGAGCCAGTAATCACGGTGCGTCGATCGACGATCGCAAATTTGTGGTGGAGTAAATCTCCCTGGGGCAAAGTGGGTACTCCAATTGTCGCCAACGGTGACAAATTAGTTCCCCCTACCTGACAACTACTATTGGGATTTACTCCCATCAATGATAGCCCCGAACTATAGTTGCGATAGGCAAAGGTGCGATCGATCAACCCCCGCACCTTGACACCCCGCTGAGATTGAGATTGCAAAATACTGCTCAACCCAGGTTCCGAAAATACAAATAGAGCAAAATCAACTTGTTGTTGACTGGCTTGAAGTAATTTCCCGATCGATCCATTACTACTATCTGTCCATGCTTGCTGCTTGGAAGTGGGCGAAAATTGGACGAATACCCGCGTTTTACCCACTAATACTTCAACAGGTGGACGGGGTGGTTTACGTGTCTTGAATTGGCTAATTTGGTTGGCTGTGTTGCCATCGCCCCACATCAAGTTAAATTCAGTTAGGAATACTGTTGCCAATTCCTTGCTTTCAATTTGCACCAGATTATTTTGATTGCCCTCACTATCTGGATGGCTAAAATCGCCATAGATATCGCTCATCGTCCAATTTGCTGATGTGACAATTAGCTGATGCCGATCTACCACCATGAATTTGTGATGCATCAAACCACTGCCACTGGAGCCATCCGCAGTATCATCCAAGATGGGGATTCGGGCATTTCGGAGGATTGAAATTGCATCGCGCTGGTTGATTTCGGCTGGACTCAGAGTTCCATCTTTGTCGATATCTACCAGCTTTTGATATTCTCGATAACGATCCTGCTCCCGCACAGTCAATCCTTCGACTTCGGCTGCTGTTAATTCACTCAAGGAGCGACTATAATTATGCTCTAGAATTACCCTAACCTTAACTCCTGCTGCTGATTTGGCTGCCAACGCTTGGGCGATATTCGGTAGTTGAAATTCTTGGACTGCGATGTCAATCTGTGACTGTGCAGACTCGATTGTTTCGATTAACTTAGCACCTAAGTCCCTACCTGGCCTAGTTTTTTGCCGATAAGGTTCGGTGAAGCTTATAGATCGATCGTGATTAAAATAAGCTCGAATTGATTCATCCTGTGGTAAAGGTGGTAAACGTTCTGGTGCATGACTTTGAGCACGCGACCAAAATAAATATCCACCCAAAAGAGCAACACCGATGCTTCCAAGAGCTAAACTAGATAGAAGCAAGAAACGTGATGTGCCAAAAGCACCATTAACTTGTCGGAATTTCACAGGAAAAACCCAAAACTATGGATGGTAAACTATGAATCGATCGGTCACGACTAATCCAGTCACGATCTAGGACACACTCGATCGTTAATGTTCAGTTAGGACTTACGTGCTCAATTGTATCATTTATTACCCAGGTGTTGTTCGAGATCGCTCAGTAGATAGCAATTAACTTTTAAAATTGAAGATCGACGATCTTGTTGTCATCGATAAGATTCGAGTCAATCTGATGGTGGAACCAACGATAATGCTTGCTAGCAGCAGGATCTGATTAAAATTTGCTTAATTTAAGATCTCAACCAGCTAGAACAGTAGAATCTAACTTCATTGCTCAAATTTCTATGCAGCTAATTTGTAACTGCTTACTTACCATTTTTACAAACTATATAAGACATCGAGGGATATATCATGAGCAGACACAGAAAAATGTTTCAATGCGGTCATAAAGGCTACGGACAGATTTGTCATCGTTGCCTCCAAGAAGAAGTAGATGTAAACGAAAAGAAAGAGAAAAAAAGGACTTGGCATGATAGTTTTGCCTTCGATCCGATCGATCTCAAGAGCTTACCATCACATGTGGTTTTAAAAGCTAGAAATATTATTGTTGGGCTACAAGATCGTCGCAACTATCGAGAGTTTGGTGGCAAAAGGCTGCGCCACAACCGATTAGTGATTAGCATTCCCGTGACTCGCAATTATCGGATGTTGTGCTTTGAGCGAGATGGCATTCTACAACCAAAAGAAGTGCTATCACATGAAGACTACAACATCTGTAAACCAGGCAGCTAGAGAAGGCTTTAGGTCTTAGGCTTTAGGCTTTAGTAGGGAGAAAGGAGCTTGTTAGGATGAGCTTAAAATCCAATCTCCTAGCTCTCAACTCTCAACTCTCAACTCCTAACTTCCTGAAGTCTATGCAGATTTATTTAGACCATAGTGCGACGACTCCAACTCGTACTGAAGCGATCGCAGCTATGCACCAAGTCCTCACGTCAGGATGGGGCAATCCTTCGAGTATTCATCAATGGGGTGAACGAGCTTCGACAGCGATCGAACAAGCCAGATTTCAAGTAGCAGCATTAATCAATGCAAACCCTGATGCGATCGCTTTTACATCCGGCGGGACTGAAGCGAATAATCAGGCAATTATGGGGGTAGCAAATCTGTATGGCACCCCCAAACATTTGATTATTTCTAGTGTCGAACACTCTTCAATTACTGCCCCAGTGCGGTGGTTAGAGAATCAAGGCTGGGAAGTTACGAGATTGGCTGTCGATCGATTTGGTAGAGTCAATCCCGACGATCTCGATCTGGCAATCCGACCAAATACAGTCCTCGTCTCGATTATCCACGGCCAAAGTGAAATTGGTACCATTCAGCCAATCGCCGAACTAGCCGCGATTTGTCATAGGTATCGAGTCTACTTCCATACCGATGCCGTTCAAACTGCGGGCAAAATGCAGATCGATGTCCAACAACTTGGGATCGATCTACTGTCGATGTCTAGCCACAAGCTTTATGGGCCACAAGGTACAGGCGCATTGTACATTCGTCCAGGCATTGAAATCGTCCCTCTCCTCGCTGGTGGTGGTCAAGAAATGGGTCAAAGATCTGGCACTCAATCCGTGCCGCAAATTGCTGGATTTGGAGTCGCGGCGGAACTTGCCAGTGATGAATTAGCCGTCGAAAATATCCGGTTAATTGGATTGCGCGATCGATTATTCACTCTCCTCTCGGACTGTCCGAATCTGATCCCCACCGGAGATCCCCTGTATCGTCTCCCCCATCACCTCAGCTTTTGTCTGAATATTCCTCGCTCCCATCAGTCAGAACCCATCACAGGCAAAACGATCGTCCGCCAACTCAATCTCGCAGGCATCGGCATCAGTGCTGGAGCCGCTTGTGCCAGCGGTAAACTTACCCCCAGCCCGATTCTATTGGCGATGGGCTACAGCGCGACTGATGCAGTAGGCGGCATCCGCATTACCCTCGGCAAGAGCACCACAGCCGCCGATATCGACTGGACAGCAATGGTGCTAAAACAAATTCTCGATCGACTAATCCCCAAATTAGTCCATGCATAGTATGGATCTTGTAACTAGATCTTAAAATTCGGGGATCGATATACTAGCCGCCAGTCGCAGACTAAGGTAATATAAATGTTAATGATTGTTAACAAAACGGTACCTAATTAGGCTACAAATTAATAATTAACACCGATCTGCCGTTGGCGGAACCTCTTGAGTAGGGGAATAGAGCGGTGTCTAATTGGCAGTAGCAGCAACGGTGCTTTGTAATTTCTGGAGATCTAACCCGCTACATGACATTATCGATCGAGCCGAATACAGCCACCGTGCTGTCCCCGAATATTAAACTCAAGCACATCGTTCAATCCTTACCAAAAGAAGTCTTTGCCAAAGACAACACCAAAGCTTTCCTGATGACGGTCAAAACGATCGTCACTGTTACCTTGGGGATGGCAGCAATCGCTTACTCACCTTGGTATCTTTTGCCCCTCGCATGGATATTCACAGGTACGGCGATGACTGGCTGCTTTGTGATCGGACATGACTGCGCCCACCGTTCCTTTTCCAATAGTCGGAAAGTCAACGATATCGTCGGTCATTTGTTCATGTTGACATTGATCTACCCGTTTCACGGCTGGCGGTACGGACATGCAAAGCATCACAAACACACCAACAAAATGGATGTGGACAATGCGTGGCAACCTTGGCGACCTGAGGCTTATGCTGGTGCTCCAGCTTGGCTCCAAGTAGTCTATCAAGCGATGCGCGGTCGGCTGTGGTGGATCGCATCTTTACCCCACTGGGCAGCAGTCCACTTTGACTGGCGCAAGTTTCCAGAGGGCAAAACTAGAGATGATGTCAAATTCTCGGCTTTGTTTGTGATTATCGGCGCAGCGGTTATTTTCCCAGTCATGCTGGGGACTCTGGGTATCTGGGGATTCGTCAAGTTTTGGGTGATTCCTTGGTTGGTGTATCACTTCTGGATGAGTACGTTCACGATCGTCCATCATACTGCCGCAGATATCCCCTTCAACCATGAAGGCGAGTGGAATGAAGCGATTGCCCAGTTATCTGGTACCGTACACTGTGACTATCCTGCGTGGGTTGAGTTTCTCTGCCACGATATCAATGTCCATGTACCGCATCATGTTTCCACTGCTATTCCTTCGTACCGATTGCGTGAAGCTCATGCGATTATCAAGAGTCAATGGGGTGAATATATCAAAGAACGCAAGTTCACTTGGGAAATGATGAAAGATATCACTGATAAATGTCACATCTACGAGGAGAATGAGTTTTATCAGACTTTCCGCGAATTTAACGCCAATAATAATTAGGCTTGAGTGATTAGATTCGGATTTTTAAAGGTGGGCATTAGCTCACCTTTTTAAGGAACTGCTTAGGTGGTTTCCGACATTCGATCGCCATTTCCTGCTATGGTAAGTTTGGGAAAATTTTGAGTTAAGAAGATAAATAGCATGGGGACGACTTACCAGCGGGTGTTGCTCAAGTTGAGTGGGGAAGCCCTAATGGGCGATCTTGGCTATGGGATCGATCCGACGATCGTCCAAGCCGTCGCGCAAGAAGTATCTGAAGTCGTCGCCAGTGGTGTTCAGGTTGCCATCGTCGTTGGTGGCGGAAATATCTTCCGTGGGGTCAAAGCCTCTGCAAAAGGGATGGATCGAGCCACTGCTGACTACATGGGGATGATTGCTACTGTGATGAATGCAATGGCTCTCCAGGACGCACTCGAACAAAAAGGTGTCCAAACCAGAGTCCAGACAGCCATCGCCATGCAGGAAGTCGCCGAACCCTACATCCGTCGTCGAGCGATCCGCCACCTCGAAAAAGGTCGGGTAGTAGTATTTGGAGCCGGATCTGGCAATCCATTCTTTACAACCGATACTGCGGCTGCCCTCAGAGCGGCAGAAATCGATGCTAATGTGATTTTCAAAGCTACCAAAGTTGATGGAATCTATGATTCGGATCCCAATCTCAACCCTGACGCAAAACGATTTGAAAGTCTCACTTTTACCCATGTGCTAAATCAGGATTTACGGGTAATGGATACAACCGCAATCGCTATGTGTCGTGAGAACAATATTCCGATTATCGTCTTCAATTTGCTCGAACGCGGCAATATTCAGCGGGTGGTAGCGGGTGAAAAAGTTGGTACTTATGTAGGAGGTTCTTGTGAAATTTGCTGATGTTGAAGGTCATATGCAGAAGGCGGTTGAGTCAGTCCAGAGATCGTTTAATACGATTCGGACTGGACGCGCGAGTGCTAGTTTGCTCGATCGAGTGACGATCGATTATTATGGTACTCCCACACCGTTAAAATCCCTGGCAAATATTGGGACACCTGACTCGACGACAATTACGATTCAACCATTCGATCGTAGCAGTATGGGGACGATCGAGAAAGCACTCTCGCTGTCAGATATTGGCTTGACTCCCAACAACGATGGTTCAATGATCCGGTTGAATATTCCGCCATTAACTGGTGAACGCCGCAAGGAGTTTGTCAAGCAAGCTGGTAAGTACGCCGAGGAAGGCAAGGTTTCTGTCCG
This sequence comes from Chamaesiphon sp. 341R_metabat_111, assembly GCA_025351825.1. GTDB lineage: Bacteria > Cyanobacteriota > Cyanobacteriia > Cyanobacteriales > Chamaesiphonaceae > Chamaesiphon. The sequence goes on from JANXVE010000023.1 coordinate 17,536, forward strand.
AAATATTCGCCGCGATGCGATCGATTTTGTCAAGAAACAGGAAAAAGCTAGCGAAATATCTGAAGACGAATCAAAAGATCTCCAAGACAAAATTCAGAAACTAACTGATAAGTATGGATCTAAAGTCGAACAGGTATTAGCTGAGAAAGAAAAGGATATTACAAAGGTTTAGATTTAGTTAATTCCGATCGAATTCAATAGTAATGTAGGGTGGGCACTGCCCACCATTCACATTTTAATAAGCACTAATCCACTTGACATTAATACTTGTAATGTCAAGTGGGCAGTGCCCATCCTACATGATGTCTAATCTTAACTAGTTTTCAAGCATCGATTATAACTAGACTACCTGCTGATGAAAATAAAAGTAATTGAAAACTTTGATGGTAGTTTCAATCTAGATCCAGAAGTGCAAGCGATCTTATTTAGTTTACTTACTGGTGAAAAATTTCTTCAGCAAGTAGCCGAACAAGCCAACTGTGAAACAGCTATTTTTACTGAAATATTGTTTCAGCCAGTTCCCTACAGTCCAGGTACACCAAAGGGAATGCCTGCTGAGTTAGAGCAATATCACCAATCGCCAACACATCTAATTATCAACGTACCGCCCAACTTCATGTTTGCAGCGAAGATTTTTCAACCAAGTCGATTGTGTGCAATTTATCAAAAAGTCATTTAGGTTTAGATTCTCCTCCCAACTTCTAACTAATTATGTCATCGACTAGCGATCTTCCCAGCTTAGGTAGTTTGGAGTTTCTACCATACATTAATGATGCTGGAGAATTGCCAGAACAACTCCAAAATCAGATTGGTATTTATGCGATCTTTGATGAGTCTCAAGTATTGCAATTTGTCGGGTACTCACGGGATATTTACTTGAGTCTCAAGCAACATCTAGTTAGACAGCCAGAATATTGTTATTGGGTAAAGGCTACCACGATCGACAAGCCCGATCGCACATTCCTAGAAAGTGTCGAGTCAGCTTGGATTGCTGAAAATGATAGTACACCCACTGGAAATGCTGAAGCTAAGTCAGCATGGCTGGATCCAATTTCTACTAACCATGCGATGACAGCAGCCGAAAGTGATAGCTTTGAGGACTTAGATGGTTTAGCCCAAATCAAGCTGCTCAAGCAAGTTGCCAGACGTGTGGAAGAGACTATTTTCACTAAGCTTAAACAGCGGGGTGTCACAGCAGAGATTCGGTTCAATCCAAAGCTAAAAGATCGAGGATTGCTAGATCTAAAATAGGCACTAGCTTTGTTTCGTAAATCTAACGATCTGTAATTAGCCAGTCATTGAGGCTTATATCTATGGATTCTCAGCCAGTTATTAAATCACCTCAGCTTACTAATGCAGATTTAGAACGTCTCGCATACTTAAGATCGCTTCAACCTGCTCGATCTAATGTATTACGAGCTTCTTCACGCGGCGATAAAATTGCTGATGTTGTCACAAATATCGTCGGATCGTGGCGATTTATTATCATCCAGAGTTGCTTATTGACAATTTGGATTATTCTAAATATTATGGCGTTGGTTCATCATTGGGATCCATATCCATTTATTTTACTTAATCTTGCCTTGAGCTTTCAAGCAGCATATGCGACTCCGTTTATTCTGATGAGTCAGAACCGACAATCAACTATCGATCGGGAGAATGCCCAGCAGGATTTAGACTGTGATATTAAGGCAGAAATGGAAATCGAATTACTCCATGAAAAGCTAGATTCACTTAGAACAAAGGAGATTGCCGATCTCTATTTATTAATCCAATCTCAATCACAAACGATCGCTAGAATCGAGAAATTGCTTGCCAAATAACAATCTTATAATCCACGAGTGCGGAAGATATCTGTAATTGTTGGGGCATAAGTAGCCAATCCAAATGTAGCTGGATTAACTGCATTTGCATGACCGAGATAGCGATAATCCAGACAAAATCTGTCCCATTCTGCCATCTGAATCTTAAATACTTTAATAAAGAAATTAGCGATCGTATTCGATAGGTTAATCTGAAACAGACTCTTCTTACCAAAATAGCCACAAATTTCTTTGATGCCATCATCACCACTAATTACTTGATTACCCATAACTATGCGTCGATCGAATCGATCGGCAATCTCGGGATGAGCAATCAGATGTCTAATCACTTCCGCAATATCTTTGGCATGGATAAAGTTGAAACTCATATCAGCAGTGAAAAACTGCAACAAGCCCACATACTTTGTAACGCTGGGTAAATCTGCCGAGAGGAAAGAGTAAGGCTTCTTCTCGTCGCCACCAAGTACTAGCGTTGGAAAAACTGTGGTAATTTTGGAAGCAATACTATTGGTGCGATCCGGTGCCGTTGCAGCCTTGGTAAGTTTGTCTAAGCACTGATGTTTGGACATGATATAGTCAGTTCCAATTTTACCTGCTTCGGCTAGTAAATTACCATTGCGATCGAGTACACTTGCTGTCGAAAAGTAGATGACTTGCTCGCAAACATTGGGATCTAGCAGATCGAATAAAACGTGAGTTTTGGTGTAGTTAATATCAAAGGCTTCTTGTCCACCCCAACCTGCGGCGGTGAGGACTGCAACGTTAATAGTTTTTAGTAATTCAGCCTGCTGTTCGATCTGCATCATGTCTGCGGTGATAATGTGAATACTAGGACGCGCTGTAATATCCACCGTTAGTTTGGCAGGATTGCGGACGAATAAAAACAGTTCGTGATCGGTATTTTGGATTAGTGTTTCACTAACATAATGACCGACGCAACCACTGGCACCTGTGACAAGAATACGCATGAATGTGAGATGGGGAAAGGGGGACGGGGAGACTGGGGGACTGGAGATAATTATTTAATTACTATTCACAATCCACCATTCACTCACATCTTGCACCAGTTTGAACATACTAGTGCTAATCGTAGATCCAGGGTACCCATGAAGGGCACCCCTACAGGTTAATTGTGTAGGGGTGCCCTGTCTTGTCTTGACGCACACAACTGGGAGGAAACCTCCCAGTCGATGCGTCGCTGTCTCACCTTTTTTGACGGGGAACCCGTCTAAAGGTGAGCCGCTGACGGAGAGGCTACGCCAACGGGGGGAACCCTAGACATCAAAACGCCGCTTCATGGGTACCCAAAGATCTCTGCTTTTACTAGTCTCTATGCATTGGTGCAAGATGTGAGTTTACTAATTAAACTATTTAACTTTCAATCTCAGTGGATATCGAGTTGGTGAATTGCCGATCGAACTAGCCACCTCCATTGAATTAACATAGTTACTAATCTGAACGGTCTTAACTTGAGTCAACATTCGCAGATTATTTTGGAAATCTAGCTCGGATTTTTGCAACGCGCCTTGACGTTGAATCGAGTTCATGCGATTCCACTGAATATTCGGATCGGCTTTGAGCGTCGCTAATCGATCGCGTCTGAGTTTATTAATTGCTTTTAGTTCGGGAATATAAGCTTCGAGATTTTGACCCCAGTGAATTCGCATTTGTTCGCGGAACTCATCACCGCGCTGCACCCATTCACTAGTTTTAAATGTTAGCCAATTGGTGGGCAATCTAGATAGCTCCTGTTTAACATTAGCTGGAATATTTGCATATTCAGCCGTGAGTTTAGTCGCGATCGCACTCTTGAGTCTACTATCATTTGTAACAACCGATTTACCCATCACTTCATTGACCATAAAACACAGAGCTTCCGCACTGATGTCAGTAGTCATTTGGGTTAATGGGGGCTTGCCTGGAGCTAGCCAATTTTTGGACGATGCATCATAAAATGACACAAACCACAGTGCATCTTTATCGCCATCTAACACCTGTTGACGGAGATTTCCGACTAACGTAGCTTGGATCTGACTGCGTTCGGCTGGAGTACCACGGAGAATTTGGGGTTCCATTGCCATCGTTTTGGCGACAGTATTCCGCAGTCCCAGATTCGTCATCCAATCTCTGCTCAACCGCTGCTGAATTCTTTGCTCCTGATTGGGGGTAAATTTGACCGCCAATACCTCCCCATAGAGATTGGTGAAGCTTTTGAGTGTGGTTGGAGTCAACGCTGGTACGACAACTAGCGGGATGATAGTAGGAGTTTTTGCGGCTGGTGGATTAGGAATGGATGTGTTAGCGGGAGTAACTGGCTTGGAAGGAACGACTTTGGGTAGTGGGGTAGTTTTAATCGTCGGAGTAGTCTTAGCGGGTGGAGTGACTGTCATTCCTGGGGATCCGATCCCGATGGCGAGGCTAGTCGCACACAATGCGGCGATGATGCCAGAATTAATGCTGCTTGGTTTCATGGTATCTACATCCCGCTGGTGTGAATTAGGTGACTATTTCTAGTTCGCCGATCGATTATACTCTGTCCCGATTGTCAGCAAGTGACGATCGCTATTTCAGTCATCGATGTTACCGCTCGATCCCAATTATACAGAGGATCGAAACGATCTCGATCGGCTCATAACTCTCGGACGCAGATCGTCTGATATTGTTTCAGTGTCCCAAGATCTCACCAACGGCTGCCGATTGACTGAGTGCTTTAACCGCGATGATTGCGACCATCTGAGGATCTAGATTACCAGCTTGGACGATCGAGTATGGTAGATTTGTTGCCTGAAGATTGGGCACTAAATCGACTGGGAGCGGGATCGAATTAATCACCACTAATTGAGGTAAGCTCTGCCCACCATAAGCCGAGATTGATTCCACCTGAAGCGAAAATAAACCCGATTTAAAGCGAGGATTTAAGGCTTTGCCATATTCAAACTTACTCAACATCAATTGCAACGAACAAATTTGAGTAGTATCAAGCGGCGCATCATTAACAGTTTTGGCTCTAAAAATCGGGACTAAATCCTGAAATGGCACCTCAATTGTGATCCATTCATTGGCAATAGTATCGAAAGAATAAGCATAACCAACCCCATCCCATTTCGCTTCAGTGCGGAGGAATAACTTATATCTTTGTCCATCACCTTTGACTCGCAGCTCAATCCCTCGATAGTTACTCAGATTGAAACTAGGCTCGAAATTGCGGGTGCGTACCGAAGCAAAACCACCAGAATTATCTGTAGAAACATTGCCGCTAAATAGCGCGTAGCCATCAGCTAACCGAATTCCGCTCTCACTCACGCCACCCATTACCACATCATCCACAGCTCCCCAAGTTGCCTGAAGATTGATATCTGGCTGGGTAAAATCAAACAATTCTAACTGAGTATTTGGAGCTAAATAAGTAGCTACAGCCGCTGTTAAATTACTCAGAACAGATGGTGGTAAGGGACAAATAATAGTCGAACGAACTCCATCCATAATTTGAGCTGACAAGTTCAAGCTGTTAGAATCAACCTGGACATATTCAACATTTTCAGGCACATTGAGCGGTTTCAAACTCAAATCTGAAATTGCAGCTCTAACCCGATACCCACTTTTGAGCAATTGTCCCACCACCAATTGACCAATTTCACCAATTGCCCCAATCACCAACACTAAACCCACAGATCTTCCTCCATCAGTGCTCGATCGATCTTTTGATTCACCCGTCAGCCACCGTTGCACATCGCTAATAATGGGAATTGCGCCAAAATAACCAACGGTACTTAAAAATCTGCTTGGATCCCACTTAGCCATGAATTCTCACGATCGAGTATCGATTATTTACGCTGATATCAATCTATTATAGTCGATCGATATTCCCCAAATTCAAGCTGTACGCTAATATTTAGTCTAACTCGATCTGAAAAATGTTAAACTAAAGGTAGAAAATATCCTCTTTTAAAAATATCAGGATTTCAACCATCGGCACAGATTGCAATGTTTGAAATGCTAACTCAATCGATTGAAACAGCCGAAGCTATCGTTGATGCTGGTGAAGCAACCGTTAAAGAATCAAAAAGTGATTGGAGAATCTGATGAATAAGCAACCCATCCCAGATCCTGAAATAGTTAGGAAGACTGTCCGCGAACTGAAGGCACTTTGTCGTCAGTTCGATCTGCTCAATTTTCAACTTGAAGAATTAACCGCTTACGTTGATGCCGAAATTCGCAAGAGTCCTTTAACAGCATATCGATTGGGCAAAACTCCTCAACAGATGACCGATAGAGATTGGCAACAACATTAGCGGCGAATTAGTTTCGATAGAATTGTTGAAATAGTGTTACTCAATTTTTGTACATTTATGGTAATCTAGAAAACAACATGAACTTAGCAGACTTATTGCCAACAGTCCAAAAACTTTCCACACCCCAAAAGTTTATACTCTTTGAAGAGTTAAGATCGGATCTCGAATCTTCAAGTGAAACAGTCTCCAAATGGGATTTATCCGCAGCATCTATCGCCGGACGGAATAATGCTGTCTTAGCTCTTTTAGATAAGTGGGAAATGGAAGGAGACGAACAAGAACAGACGGAGACATGGGAGTTTTTACAGCAGGCACTCGATGAGGATCGACTCTCTTCTCATCGCCCCTTATTTCCACAATGACTCATCTGCTTGTCCTCGATTCATCCGTAGTGGGTGCAATTACCAACCCCAAACAGACAAGTCCTATTATTCGTGATTGTCAAATTTGGTTTAGAAGATCACTCGAACACCAGTCTATCTTTGTGTTACCAGAGATTGCCGATTATGAAATTCGGCGGGAATTACTGCGGGGTAAAAAGATTAATGGACTCAAAAAGCTCGATTAACTTAAGTTGGCTATTTACCATTATCCGATCGACAGTGAGATTATGCTTACCGCAGCTCAATTGTGGGCGGAATCGCGCCAACGGGGAATGCCAACAGCCGATGTGCGAGAACTCGTGATGTGATTTTGGCAGCGCAAGCAATTCAGCTTCAAACGAAAGGCTATGAAGTCACGATCGTAACTACCAATGTCGGGCACTTAGCGCAGTTTGTCACTGCAAGTCACTGGCAAGACCTACCGATCGATCGAGATTAGAACGTTAGCATTGAATTCGGTACGCTTAAATAATTTAGATAGAACTATTATTAAAGAAATTGCTGAAGTTAAATTTATAGATGAAAATGGAATTCTGGTAAGTGTTTAACTGAGTGTGGATAATATCAACTTTCTTCACTTGATGCTTAAAAATTTGATTATTATCCTTTACATATAAGCATGAAATCCAATCTAACTCGCAGATGAAGAACCAATCGTAATGGGTGCGATCGCACTCAATTTCAAACTTGGATGATCTTCTAATAGCTGATTGACATTCCATTCATTTTTAAATAACAATACCGGACGATTCCAGTTATCTTTGATTGTCACAGTATTAAACAATCGCCCCACTTTATCCAAAGCGTCCCAACCATTCAGTACCCATCGCGCTACCGAATAACCGAGTGGTTCTAGAGTTGTTTCGACTCCATATTCATTCTTCATCCGAAACTGCACCACTTCAAACTGCAACTGTCCCACTGCTGCTAAGATTGGGTCGCGTTTGGATTCATCGGCAGAGTACATAATCTGAACTGCACCTTCTTCTTGCAGCTCCTTTACGCCTTTTTGAAACTGCTTAAATTTCGAGGGGTTGGGATTGCGAAGAAAGGAGAATAGTTCGGGTGAAAAGCAGGGAATACCTTCGTATTCGAGCTTTTTGATACCCGTGTAAATCGTATCGCCGATCGCGAACACACCTGGATTATTTAGACCAATTATGTCGCCTGGATATGCCTCTTCGATCGATTCTCGATCTTGGGCAAATAGTTTCTGGGGGCGGGATAAGCGGACGGTTTTGCCTGTACGGGCGTGACTGACGGTCATATCCTTTTCAAATTTACCAGTACAGACCCGAATAAACGCGACTCGATCGCGATGCTTGGGATCCATATTAGCTTGGAGTTTGAACACAAAACCGGAGAACTCTGGATAACTGGGTTCGATCGATCCGATATTAGAATTGCGATTGCCTGGTTTGAGCGCGTATTCCAAGAAATAGTGTAAAAATAGCTCCACACCAAAATTAGTCATCGCACTCCCGAAGAATACCGGAGTCATATAACCAGCATGAATCAGCTCTAGATCCAAATCTGAAGCCACCCCATCTAAGAGTTCTAAATCGCTGTGCAGTTGCTCGAATAATTCCCGATCTAAGATCTCCTTCAGACGCGGATCGTGCAGATCCAGCACTGTATCGGTCGCTTCCTTCTTGCCATGCGCCGTCCGCTCGAATAGATGAACTTTACGCTGATGTCGATCGAACACCCCTTTAAACCGATCTCCGGTACCGATCGGCCAATTTACCGCATAGGTTTGTAAGCCCAATTCTTGCTCGATCTCGTCTAACAATTCTAGCGGTTCGCGTCCAGGTCGATCGAGTTTATTGACAAAGGTGAAAATCGGCAATTCCCGCATTTTACACACTTCAAACAACTTGCGCGTTTGCGGCTCCAAACCCTTGGCAGCATCGATCAGCATCACCGCATTGTCGGCTGCGGCTAGTGTCCGATAAGTATCCTCACTAAAATCTTGGTGTCCGGGTGTATCCAGCAGATTTACCTGAAAGCCCTGATACTCAAATTGCAACACCGTCGAGGTAATCGAAATCCCCCGCTGTTTCTCCATCTCCATCCAGTCAGAAGTTGCCTTGCGCTGATCCCGTCTGGCTTTAACTGCACCCGCTTCATGAATTGCACCCCCGTATAGCAATAGTTTTTCAGTGAGAGTGGTTTTACCCGCATCAGGGTGGGAAATAATCGCAAAATTACGCCGATGTTCGACGGCAATTTCGAGTTCGGTTTGAAGCTGGGTGGAGAGTTCTGTGGACATGGGGATGGTTGCGTAAGCTGGCTCAGTATCTGATTATATCTGGTTTTAATCATTGACTGACTTCAAAGTGAAACCCAACGATCTCACCAGTGTGGATGTTGGGTTTAGTGCTTCAACCCAACCTCCAATTTCTAGGAATTGTCGCTGTTCAAGCCAGTGATGTGTCGTAGGATTGTGTCTATCTTCCGATTTTGCTCATCTAGCTTTTGATTTTGTGCGTCTAATTTGCTATTGACATCACTTCTGAATTGGTCGATTTCCTCATGTACTCGCTCGAAGGCTTCAGTGATATAACCACCAGGAGTCATGGTATTCTCCAACTGTTCTTGGTTATGTTCGATTCTATTTAGTCTGTACTCAAGTTGAGCAACGCGAGTAAACAGATCGCGATCGGGTCGATCGGATTGTGTCATATTGATATATAGATATTTTAGTTTTTGAATGTCCCCATTAGTTGCGCTGGTAGGGACATTCCTATTCTAATTTATACAGGTCAAAATTTCTTCAAACCCGCTTACCCATTGGCAAATCGCCGAGTAATAGCGAGATTGCCAGATCGATCGCAAAAATCCCGATGCCAGAAATCACGACAGCGGCAGTGGCTGACTCACCGACTTGCTTTACACCGCCATAAGTCGTCATTCCCCAGCCACAAGAAATCGTTCCAATCGCGCCACCAAATAACATCCCTTTAAATCCCAGGCTAATCAAATCGGTAGTTTTTAAAAAACTTCGGGCTGAATCCAAGAAGACTGGTGGGGGTACCTGATAAAATTGCGCTGCGGCGAAGATGCCACCCCCGATTCCAAACACCAAACCCAAGACGATCAGAGTCGGTACCATCGCACAACAGGCGACTACTCGTGGCAAAATCAGATAGTCGATCGGGTCAGTCTTGAGCAGATACAGTGCGTCGATTTGCTCGGTAACTTTCATCGCGCCGATTTCTGCGGCAAATGCCGAACCCACTTGTCCCGCTACCACACTAGCTGTCAGAATTGGTGCCAGTTCTCGGCAAAACGCCAGTGCGAACGCCCCACCGACAGAATTCAGCGCACCTACTGACTCTAGCTGTCTGGCTGTCTGAATCGTGAAAATCATCCCCGCCATCACATTTACCAGTAGCACCGGAATCATCGATCCTGGGCCAGTTTTGAACAGATGCTCGGAAATTCGCTGCCAGCAAGTCTTGCCCTGGATCAAATGTAGGCAAATTTGCCCGATGAGCAGGAGTGTAAAGCCAAATCGTCTACATCCATAGGGATGAGAGTTTGCGCCAGATATTGGAGCCATTTAGCAGAATGTGTGGGGTGGGATCTGTGAATTAATTCCTATTATTGTATAGAAGCTAACTAAGTCGGAATGTTTCACCGATCGCTATTGCGGATTTCCACCCAGGAAAAACGTACTACTAGACCGCTGTAAGCTATGCTAGAGTTAGTACAAACAGATTTTTAGTCTAAACTCGTTTGAGGATTTAAAATGGTTAATTCTGGCGATCTCAGTAGTAGTAGCGGCAAACGAAAACTATTTTCGCTATTGTGCCACGGCTCTATTTTTCTAGGTTCATTACTCTTTACTTCTCTAATTCCACTGGCGGTATTACTGCTATTTGATGACCCCATTATCAAAGCAACTGCAAAAGAAACACTCAATTATCACTTCAATATCTGGCTGTATGGTGCAATTACTGGTGCATTAGCATTCTTCTTCACTGCTTTAATTATCACCATTCCAGTCGCCTGGATTATTGGCGGCGTATTCACGCTCTTTACTTTAGTACCACCAATCTTCGGGATTTTAGCAACGTTGAACAATCCTAACGAACCTTATCGTTATCCGTTTATCTGGAGATTAATTTAACTTTTCCAACTTCAAGGGTGTAGATCGACGATTGGTTCATCTACACCTTTTGTTCGATCGATATGGCAAATTGATGAATTCGGATGAAATCTTACACTTTAATTGCTCCAGCTAAAATCAATCTTCATCTCGAAATACTAGGAATTAGACCCGATAACTATCACGAACTAGTGATGATTATGCAGACCGTGGATTTAGCCGATCGAGTCGAGCTGAAATCCATAGATACTGACGATATTATCCTTCACTGTGGACATCCCGACGTACCACTCGATCGAACTAATTTAGCCTATCGTGCGGCGGAATTGATGCAGCAGGAATTTCCCGAGGCTTTTGCAAAATATGGCGGTGTCGAAATTACGCTTCATAAGCATATCCCGATCGCGGCTGGACTAGCTGGTGGATCTGGAAACGCGGCGGCTGTGTTGGTAGGTATCGATCTGCTGTGGGAATTGGGACTGACTCAAAGTAGTTTGCAAGAATTGGGGGCAAAATTAGGCTCTGACGTGCCGTTCTGTATTTCGGGCGGAACTGCCATTGCGACGGGGCGAGGGGAGTCGATCTCGCCCCTAGCTAGCTTAGAAGGGATCTTTGTGGTGCTGGGAAAATATCGCAGCCTCGAAGTTTCTACGCCGTGGGCATATACTACTTATCGCCATGAATTCGAGCATGAGTACGATCGAGAGCCTGTTAGCGTAACAGATAGGTTGGATCGGATTCATTCTGGGGCATTGGTGCGGGCGATCGTCGAGCGAGATCCTGTTAAGATTGGGGGGCTACTGTACAACGATCTAGAAAAAGTAGTATTACCTGCCCATCCACTAGTCAGCCAGTTACGGGCAGAATTTCAGCGACACCCTAATTTAGGTACGATGATGTCTGGTTCGGGGCCGACGGTGTTTAGTCTAGCAGACTCTCGATCGCAAGCTGACGCGCTCTATCATCAAGTCCGTGCGGCAATCACCGATCCAGATCTAGAATTATTTGTGACTCAATTTTGCGATCGAGGTGTCAGAGTAATTTAGTCAAAGTATTAATCCACAACCCAAAATGACCCAAGCTACACCTCCAGAAAAAGCCTTACCCAGTCCATTAAGTTGTTTGACTGGTTCGATAATTGCTGGCATCATGTCGATCGGAATGTACACGGTGACGGTCAGAATTGCGACTACTTTTGCGACCAATCCAATGGTTCAAAAAACCACAATGGCAATTAATATTGCCGCAGCCTTAAAGACTTTGGTTGTTGGTGCTGCGGCGATGGGAACGGGTATATCTGGAATTATTTCACTTGGTTTGATTGGACTAGCAATTCAAGTTGCTTTTGGCGCAAAGAAATCTTTGTAATATTCGATCGATGGAAAAACCTTGATTCTTTGAATTCAATTGCTCCCTAGAGTCTAAAGCCTAAATCCTAACGCCTAAATCAATGAGTAAGAAGTCTGAATTCAAAGAATCTAGCCTACTACATCAACGCTTGAAAACTGCACTGCATGATGGAATTAAAGTTTGGTTTGAAACTCGTGATAAAAGCTATTTTGGGATTCCGATTGGACTCGACAAGTCCTTTGTTGAAGTATTAATTTTGGTACCTGGTAGTGAAGAAGAGTCAACCGAATATAGCTTCCAAAGAGTAACTTGGGTGGTACGATTATCTTCGATTTCAGCGATCGCTTATCCATCAGAATATTGGTCTACAGAACGGTTGGATAGCCTCTTAAATAAATCCGTACTTCATCCAGACAAGTAGCTACCCCCCATCTACAGATATTTAATCTCAACCTTTAACCAATTTAGCGGCTTCAGCGATCGATGATTGCAATTTTTCAGCTAGAACTCGAACATGCGGTTCTTGCATGAGTGATGTATGGTTGCCAGGAATCCGCTGGATGTCTAAGCCATCACTAACTAAATCGCCCCAACCCAGCGTCGGGTGTTTCTTGATATACCAGCTTTGGTATTCGCTCCAAAAAAGTGTCGCTTTACCTGGAAAAACTTGAGGCTGATATTCTTTTGCTGCTTGGACGTTACAATCGAGCACTTTTACCAATTCAGGCGTAAATAGATCGAGATCGGATAGTGTGGCAACTATCTCATCTCGATATTCCTGAGACTTAGGTTTGAACAACTTTTCATAAACATAATTCAACTGTTCTTTGATTGTAAGTTTTCGCATTCGATCGAGTTGAATATCGAGCCATTCACGAAATGGTGTATCAAGCTCTGCAATGACTGGGCATCTAATATCTATCAAGCCTAAAAAAGCAACTTTTTCACCTCGTTCTGTTAGTTGTCTAGCGATATCAAAAGCAACAATTCCACCAAAAGAATAGCCCGCGATGAAGTAAGGACCTTGAGGTTGAATGGTTTGAATCGATCGGATAAAGTAACTAGCCATATCTTCAATTCTTTCAATCGGCTGTTGTTTACCATCAATGCCGCGCGGCTGTAGCCCATAAATTGGTCGATGGATATCTAATATTTTGGAGAGGATGTGGTAGTCAAATAAATTTCCACCCAAAGGATGAACACAGAATAACGGTGATTTATTTTCACTTTGCTTGAGTAGCACTACTGGCGACCAATCAGATGTCTCACCTGTGCGAATAATTTTCGCTAATTCAGCAATGGTTGGCGACTCAAGTAGAACTGCTAATAGTAATTTCTTGTGCCAAATTTTCTCGATTTCGGCAAACAATTGCAACGCTTTTAATGAATGTCCGCCCAGATCGAAGAAGTTATCCTCAATCCCAATTTGTTTGAGATCCAGGACTTTTTCCCAAACTTGGACAAGCTGATGCTCTAAAGCATCGCGGGCAGATACGACAGTCAGGTTCTCCCGACTTGGCTCTGGGAGTCTCTTGCGGTCTAGTTTATTATTTGGAGTCAGGGGGAGCGCGTCCAAGATTTCGATCGCCGACGGCATCATGTAGTCAGTTAGTTTCGTTTTTAAAAACGATCGGACATCGCTCAGATCGATCTGGGGGCGATTGGGGACAAGATAGGCGACGATGATTGTTTCGCCTGCACTATTCTCTCTACCAACTACAGCAGCTTGCTGGACATCGGGATGCTGCGCTAATACAGTTTCGATTTCCTCAATTTCAACTCGCATCCCGCGAATCTTGACTTGGAAGTCCTGACGGCCAACGATTTCTAGATTACCATCGGGCAAGTAGCGGGCGAGATCGCCTGTTTTGTACAGCCATGCTGACTGCTGTTCCTGACTAAAGGGATTGGGGATAAACTTACGATCGTTTAGCTGATAATTGTTGAGATATCCCCGTGGGAGACTGGCTCCAGACACGTACAATTCACCCGTCTGGGCGGCTGCAACAGGCTGCAATCGATCGTCGAGGACATATAGTTGATTGTGTGAATAGGCGGTACCTACGGGCGCGTATCCGTTATCACCCATCGATTCAGTGGGAACTGTATAAGCACAGACTCCAATTGTCTCAGTTTGCCCATAGATATTCACGATCTGTGGGGGCTGATGAAATTGACTGCGGACTCGATCTAGTAGTTGAGCCGTCAATAGTCCCCCCGAAAACGTCAGCAGTCTAATCCGCGAATTCATCAGGCGCGATTTTTGCGCCGCTTCCATTTCGGCCAAACCAATCAGGATATAATTCCAGACTGATGCGACGGTATCAAAGATGGTAATCTGCTCGGTCTGAATTAGTTCGATCAGACTAAACAAATTGGTGGTGTTTTCCTTGGAAGTGATGACGACTTTCGCCCCATGCGCTAATGGTAGTAGTAACTGTCTAATTGATGAGGAGAATGAAAAAGAGGCTGAGTGCAAGTAAACATCATCAGCTTGAATATTCAGGACTCGATTGACAGCTTGGAGATAGCACTCAATCTGTCCGAGCGTAATTTGGACACCCTGAGGCTTTCCGGTAGAGCCAGAGGTGTACATAATATAGGCAAGATTAGCTGGAACTGTCGTGACAGCTACTAACTTGGTACTTTCATTTGCTACTTTGTCACATTCAGTGTCGAGTAAAAACAATTCTAGTCCAGGGTGCTGTAAGTCTGGAACTAAATGTGATTGGGTCAGAACTAATCGTAATTGGGTATCGGCAATAATTGATGCCAGTCGTGCTGGCGGGTAGGCTGGATCGAGTGGCACATAGGCTCCACCAGCTTGAAGCACTGCCAAAATCGCAATTACCAGATCGATCGATCGATCGGCATAAATACCAACTAAGCTTTCCGGCTGAACTCCCTGCTTGCTCAGATAATTAGCTAATTGATTAACTCGTGCATTAAGCTGTCCGTAGGTTAGTTCTCTAGTTGCATCTTTAATCGCGATCGCTACTGGATTCTTACTCGACTGAATTGACAAAGTTTGACGAGTTATCATCTGTTCGCTAAGTGTGAAGATAAAGTTCAATAAGCTGTGCCTATTTTTCAACTCAATTCCCAATAGCCGACTGAAATCGCTGGGCAGTTTTGGGTAAAGTGTCTAATTGTAAAAATTTACAGATACTTAGTGATTAGATCATCCTAATTGTACACTTTCAATTATTATTCTCAATAAAATTAGGCCAATTGGCATTTAACCTAGCTAATAACTACGTTAATCTACTTGTTTTTATCGTCTTGCCAAGCGGTAGACCAGATCCAACTAAGCTATTTAGCCGAACGTTTAGTAGCTTTCAGCTAATTTTTTTTCATTTACTTAGTGGACTAGATTGCTAGCAGCTTGTTTTATACTAGTAACCAAGTGTGGTGCGATCGCGATCGCAGCTAGATTTTTTATTTTATGCTAGATGCAAATTATTAGTATTAATCCTAGTGTCGCACTTCTGGGACTCGCACTGGAGCTACGGTCAGTTCTGGGGCGACTTCTACTGGTTGAGGTGGTTCCCACCGACTGAGGAGAATGGCATTGCTACTATTGCCAATTACATTGAGGACAGTCTTGAAGCCGTCGGTTAGCCGATCGATTCCCGCCACAATGGCAATTCCTTCTAGTGGCAATCCTGCCGCCGAGAGCACGGTTGTCATGGTAATCAACGCCGATCCAGGTACCCCAGGCGTACTAAATGAGACGAGGAAGCTACTCAGCCCGATCGTAAATAACAGGGATGGAGTCAGGGGAATGTGATAAATCTGGGCGATAAAGATCGCATTAAATCCCTGGAGAATAGTTGCGCCATCGCGCTTGAGGGCTGTACCTAGAGGGAGGGCAAAGCTGGCAATTTCCGATCGCAAGCCATAGCCTTCCTGCATATTTTGCAGCACCATCGGCAACACGGCATTGGAGCTAGCAGTCCCAAATCCCAGAAAGAACGAGGGTTTCAAGCTACTAAAGAACTTCTTCGGTTCAGCCTTGAGCAAGATCAACACCACCACATAAAACAGGATCATAATAATCGTCGATAGCCATAGCCCAACCACATACCAGGACAGCCGGACGATCAAGCCCAATCCCTGGGTGGCAATTGTCGAACTAATCAGCGCGAACACCCCAACTGGCGCGACATAAAGAATAATTGATAATACTTTCTCGCTGATAATGTAGATACTTTCCATCAGCTCCACAAATGGCTTTGCCTCCGCTTGCGCCATTTGAATCCCCGCCCCGAACAATGCCGCCGAGAAAATGATTTGGAGCAGATTACCGTCACTGAGTGCGCCCAACGGATTGATTGGAATCAAATTGACTAGCCACTCGATCGAATCTGGAGCTGCTACATTAGCAGTCGCAGCAGGGATCTCCAAACCCGTCATCCCCGCCCCAGGCTGCAACAACACCGCCACCGTCATCCCGATACACAGCGAAATCAAACTCGTTACCACATAACAAGTCATCAATTTCAACACATACTTACCAACCTGTCCCGTACCCTGAATCTTGTTCACCCCCAAAATCAGCGACGAGAAAATCAATGGCACCACCACAAATTGAATAATCCGCAAAAATCCTTCGCCGACTGGTGCTAATAGATATCGATCGAGCGGCTCGATCGCCAACGGGAAGCTAGTATTGAGGATAGTCCCGAACGCCATGCCGATAGCTAGGGCTGTGAGGATTAGTGAGGACAGATTCATAGTTAGGTTTTAGGCTTTAGGCTTTGGGCTTTAGGGATTGGGGAAAAGTTGTAGTAATACTGATGAACTCTCAAAGCTTTGACATCTTTTCAAAACAAAGCACTAATCAAAACCTAACACAAAAATTAACAATACCCGATTCGATCCATCTAACCCCAAAGCCCAAAGCCTGAAGCCTAAAGCCTAAATTAAGACATTCGATCCTTGTTCTCCCCCAACCTCCTATGGTTAACTGATTGAAACTATTTGAGTAATGGGAAAATCGCTGTGCTAGCCAGAGTTTGGAGTGCGACAATTATTGGCATTGATGCTGTCAAGGTGGGCGTAGAAGTCGATGTCGCCAATGGCTTGCCAGGAGTAACTGTGGTGGGATTGCCAGATATTGCCGTCCAAGAAAGCAAAGAGCGGGTCAAAACAGCGATCAAGAATTCTGGCTCTGCCTATCCAATGCGGCGAATCGTGGTCAATCTCACGCCAGCAGATCTCAGAAAGGAAGGACCGAGCTTCGATCTGCCGATCTGTGTGGGCATTTTGGCCGCTTCAGACCAAGTAAGTGGTGAATTATTAGGAGATTATCTATTTTTGGGAGAACTGTCCTTGGACGGCAGTTTACGGGCGGTTGCGGGGGTATTGTCGATCGCGGCGGCTGCTCTGAAAATGGGAATTACAGGCTTGGTAGTACCTGCTGGCAATGCCCGTGAAGCAGCGGTGATTCAAGGCTTGCAGGTATATGGCTTAGAAAATCTCGGTGAAGTCGTCGCTTTTCTCAATCATCCCGAACAGTTTGAGCCAGTCAAAGTAGATATCACGGGAAAACTCGCCCAAACCCATCTGGACTGTGCCGATCTGCACGATGTCAAAGGCCAAGCACATGCCCGTCGTGCATTGGAAATTGCGGCGGCTGGTGGACACAATTTGATTTTTGTCGGGCCGCCAGGTAGTGGTAAAACGATGCTAGCCAGACGATTGCCAGGTATTTTGCCCCCACTCTCATTCGCCGAAGCTTTAGAAGTAACTCAGATTCACTCCGTCGCTGGCTTATTGCGAGAGCGGGGTTTTCTGGTCTGCGACAGGCCTTATCGCAGTCCACATCACTCTGCTTCTGGCCCCGCTTTGCTTTTATCTACAGCGTCAACAACATGGAACAGCTACCAGCAGACATTTCACTTCGCAGACATATAGGCAAAGAAGTTTTAATATAAAATATAAAGGCATAGTGGACGGCATGGGAATCGAACCCATCAGCGGATGCTTAGGAGGCGGATCTGGCAACCATGCGCCGCCCATGAAAGCCCTTCTTGATGGATTCATCAAGAAGGTAATATTCTGCCTGTTATTCAGCTCTTTCTGTTGGAGCTAATCATCTGGTCAAAGGATAGAGATATACTAGCTGGTGAAAAAGACTTCATGCTTTGCATCCGTTGGTTGCGTCGATCGATCTTGTCCTGAGCTTGCAATTGTGCTGCTCGATCTAAATCCCGTTCTTGATTGGATTGACCGATTAACTCCTCGATCGCCACCATCCGTTGATTCAAACTTTCAATTTCTGCTTTTGAACTTTCAATTTCAGATTGCTGTGCTTTGATAACTCCATAAAGTAGTTCGATTTCATCTTCTATGTCATAAGCAGTATCTAAGTCAAGGACGTTACTTGCTGGTGAATCTAAGCTAACTAATGGTTGTAGATTCTCTTTTATAGAGGCTACGCTAACGGAAGTTTCATTCTGGTTGTAGCCATTTACGGCTTGTTCGGTAGTATTAACCTTTAAGCTCTCATTGTTATTGTCGATAAGCTTAGAAACTCGATCTACATCTTCAATGGATCGCCCTTTAGCTAAAAGTCTTGCAACTTCCTGAGAAGATAATGGAGTATCTTCTGAAGTTATTTCATTGTCCACCGAGTTTGTAGAAACTACTGTAGAGAAATCAGAAATATCAATATCGAGAGATTCTTGAATAATTTGTAGGGTTAAAAGTGGATTGAGAGAATATACATAGCGACACCCTCCATTAGGATTTTTACGTTGAGCTAGCTCTAGTTCGAGTAATTTTTTTAATTGGCTATTAAAATTTGATGCTGATATATATTCTTGACTGGCTTCGATTAATTCTTGAACACTAACTTCTCTTTGTAGTTTCGCAAGTAATATCAGGGTTTCTAGTGGTTTTTCGGGGCATGTGGACAAACGATATTTCCACGCCTGTCTGCTCAAATCTAATTGCTCGTTCATTACATCATTTAGCATTTTTCTATCTTGGTTATATTTAATTTCATTAATATTCTCTATTTTTATTTCAGGGGATAGCTCAATTTTAAAGACATTCCCACCGTTCTTTTTTCTTTGAACATATCCTAATTTCTCCAGTTTTGCTGAGTGACTTAAAGCTGTATACCTTGAAATATGGCTCTTTACACCAAGTTCCGTTGGACTAATCCCTGGATTTAGGTGGATAATATTAAGGATAGAAAAGTCAATTTCTTTTAACTTCTCAGGGTACATAAGATCTGTATTACCTCATAAACATCGAATAAAATGACAATTTGGATAAATCTAAAATAGTTGCAACAATTACTCCTTGACTAGATATAAACGAACGAGTTAGACTTATATAGAAGGTCATTAAAATTCCTCTTGACTAAAAGGTCAAGATTTGGATATTAGTGGTCGTTTGATTTGTACCATGAGAAGGTAGGGTCTTAGTCGGCAAAACTCGCCCTACCTTCAGGGGTACAATGTCTAAATTTGCAATATTTCAAAAGCAATTTAGACTTAATTAAAAAGATATCATGCTTTCCGATTTTTATGGCGGGATTCTCGAAATTATCTTTTACGCATTCAATTTTTTCAGATTACGATCTAAGTGTAATAAAACATTTTATACTTTAAAAACTCACGAAAGTCGCATAGTACGGAGATTACTGGTTAACTAGAGAAGTCTAGATAACTTAAAATTGCAGAGTAGTTAAAGATAATTGGGATAAATGATGAGATGGCTAGGATCGAATTCTCCAGTTCATGATTTCTTTGCTGATTTCTCTTGTCATGTCCTTGAGCATGAGTTGTAAGATCGGTTCCCAATCTTGGTCGCCCGAAGCACGCATAGCTCGTTCGACCATTTCCGTCCTCCGCCATCGATATAGTTTAGTGGATGAATGCAGAATTATCTCTAGTAAAACAATAGGATCTGTAACCACTCCTTGGTGATTGACCTCTTCTGAAATTTCAAAACAATTAGAAGGCGGGAGATAAGAAATAATATGTATTCGCGAGTAGAAGCCTTTATTGCTCTTAAATTCTTCAAGAAATTGTGTCCTGTAGCGTTTCCCAAGCATGACTATTTGCAATTTTTTATTAGCTTAGAAGGTTTCCAGAATTCTGGAATCAGCTAAAGGACTGTTTTTAACGAACTACGCCTATGCAAATTTGCCAATTACATCTAATGTAGGATAGTAGTGTTTTTATCAATGCCATGTTCGACAAATTCTGCTTGTTAATGGCTCTCCTGCTTCTATTTATCACCGAACCTGCATTAGCTAAAAAGAAAAAAGCCACCACAACCACATCTCCAATTGCTGTGAGCAATGATTCAAGCGTTTTAAGCAAGTATAAATCGTGTAAGGAAGCCAACCTTGCTGGTGTTAGCAATATTGCTGTTACCCCTGGCTATATCCCACCTAGCTGGAGACACAGTGCAGATCGGGATAAAGATGGTATTGCTTGCGAGAAAAAATAACTCAGCACCCTTTTTGTAAACGATCTGCTCCTGCCACATCCTCATTGAACCAGGAATAAGGCAGAACAGTCTTACATTTTTGTAATTGATGTTGCCATTAAATTCTGTCAGGTGGGAATACAGAGGCAGACAGAGGGCATAGGGATAGCATTAGGCTCTATATTAACCTTTGTATTCCTGCACTAGCCTCTGCAAAATAGCTACTTTTTAATTTATGCTTGGCTTATAGCTTGCAATTTTTACCAAGAAATGGCTTTGCTTTATAGATATACCTATAAAGTGATATTTACTTCTGGTTAAGATTACACGCACAGTAGAAAATCTGTGACGGCTTTAGAATCTAAACTACTCCCTTCCCACTCAACGAATAGACAGTATGATCGCGCCAATCTTTTATTTATCAAGCCTAGTTGATGTCTAATTCTATGGTGGGAAGGGAGTAAGTATCAGACATTGGATCTCTCAATGAGAGTAAAACATATTTAAATGATATTTCCTGGGTAGCTTCGTTAAGACTAATTTCTTCAGAAATAACTGCGTTATATGACTTGCTCATCTTAGCTAATTCTTTGACATTTTCAAATGCGCTATCATCAATTTCTCCTTTATAAGTTTTTCCACTATCATTATCTTTAATCTCAAAAGTCTTACTTCTCTCACTTCCTGCTACCCAACGACAGAAAATCTCAAATTCAGTAGGTGGTTCAGGAACGTACTTCGATACTATCTCTAAGGCTCTAACTACCTCTTGATACTTAAATTCAACAGAGGCTCCTAAGTTTGCATCTAAAGATCCCCACTCTAGGTAGTTATCAGTTTTTGTTTTTTGTAGCGTAGTTAGAAATTTTCTATATCCTGAAGAAACTCTATTGCCTAACCTTACTAATGTTTCTTTTAAATGATTTTCATCTTCCTTGCTTGCTACAACTAACTTAAACAACTCCTCAAACGACTCCCTTATCAAAGGCTTTAACAGTAAATCTAGTTCTTGTTGATCTAGTTGATCTACTTTTGGTTGCTTAGAAGCAAGTCTTAAACCAAAAGATCCTTCGTACATGCCGATAACAGAAACTTGAGATTGAGAAATTACTTTATCAGGTATTCTACCAATAGCAGGAATCTTGCAATAATAGCCACTTATTCCATTTATTAAATTTTGAAAAGATATCAAAAGTTCTCCCAGTAACGTAGCTTGTAATTCTCGCTGCTCGACATCTTTGAATTTAAGCTTAAAGTTTAAAATATCTCTATCCTTCTCTTCTGCAAATTCTTTAGCAGATTTAATAGAGTTAAAAACTTCAGCCTGAGAACGTTGCTCTACAATAGATACAACCTTGATAAGATCGAACATTCTCGATGCAAAATCAGGAATTTCAACATCTAAAGGTAGAAGAGTAAAAGCATCTCTCTTATCTGGAGTTAAATGTTTTAATATTAAATATTGATCTGTTGATTTTGATTCTACTGCAACCCAACTATTACTCTTTAAGTATTCTAAAACTATAGTTGGATTGACTACTTGAAGCTCTTCAAGATCTAAAGTAGATGTTTTCATAATTTTTTATCCTCAGCAATCTGCCGCATGATCTCCTTCAGAACCTCTGAAGAAAGCCTATTTCTCAAAGGAATATTGATTGTTATACTATCTATATTTGTGGTGGACGGTAGCCCTTTCAATGATATCCAATAACTACTAGCTCTAACTTCTGTTAAGTAAGGATTAGAAGTATTCTTAATCCATTCGTTTATATTGCTTGGAACCAAAACAATAATCAGAAGTTGTGGTACGATTGGTCTTGGATGAATTAGTACATTGTAATTTTTTACTTTTAGCTTGAAGTGAATATAATCATCAACAATACAGTCAGCAGAGGTACATTTTACTTGAGCATCCAATTTGGGATGTAAACAAGCTGATATCTCTCCAGGAACCTCTATCGATAAATCGATTCCAGCATTATCCATCCCCCTATCCTTTCTTTGACATACATAACCTGCCGTGGAAGACACTGAATATATATAGGAATAACTAAACTCCTCTTTACAGCTATTTAAATCTAATTCCCCATTATAAATATTAGTCATAAATTCGAGGAGAATAACAGCAAATAATTATTTTTCTCACTATATAAATTATCTTTAACTCTAACACAAATAGTCTCTAATTTCAATCAAATCAAGCATTTTAATTCAATAATTAACAAGTACTTTATCATTCAAAAAGTATGAAAACGTCATAATTTTAAAACCTGTTTTATTCTAGTTGCAATTTGAAATCTAAGCGATGAGATCAACTTACGTCGAATGACATCTGCAATCTCAAGCTGGGACATTCCAAGGTTCAGAGGTTCGGGACTGTTATATCGATATAGTCGATCTCTGATTTTGACCAAAACTAGCAGCTCCTCAACAATGCCCGAACGATGGACGATCTGTTCCTGCCACATTCCCATTGAGCCAGGAACGAGGCAGAACAGCCTTATATTCTGGTAATTGGCAATATTGCCATTGAACTCTGTCAGATGAGGATGAGGAAGCATACAGAAGGCTGGGAGGTAGGCAGGTAGATCCAAGTTAACCTTTGGATCTACCTGCCTACCTCAGCAAAATAGCTACTTCTTTAGTTTTTAGCTTGTTCTATGTCTCATTTCAGCATTCACTTTATTAAAGTCAACGCTGAAACACGTCTGTATCACTAGTGTCGCCCCAAAATTGAGAGATCTTGCATCAGCTCTGTTTTCTGCTAAAACTTGCTCTAATTCTTCATAAGTCCAGAGACTGTAATGAACTATCTTCTCTAAAAGAAATTTTACCGAGCGTCCAGCAAAAACGTCAATCTGCTCCGTTCGCCACCATCGCGTTGACTGAACGCGATGAAAAAAATTGGCACCCCGACCGATCAAACGATATGAGAGCTATCGGTCTACTTATAAATTACTCTAGTTCGCCTTCAGATACTTTTATTTTTGCACCCATATTTAAAAATTCAGTAAATAAATCTAATTTTGTATAGTCAATCTCAAGATCTGTCATTCTAGCTCCTCCTACCTCAAGCATCCATATTTCTGTAGGTAAAGAACCGCCTCCTCCTAAAGGATCAAACTCACTGCCGCCGTATGCAATCTCAAGCATATCTTCAGTTATTATAAATGTAATAAACCTCATTGTATTATAATTATTATCTCCATTCCTATACACAATACCAAACTGATAAGATGCATCAGGAGTAACTTGAGGTAATTTGTTTAAAGCGTCCAAAGCTTTGTTTAAGATCATACTTTGTATAGAATCAATTCTAGGATTATCGATCAATTTTTTTTGCAGCATCTATAGCTAGGCGAATTGCTTCATAATCTTCATCTTGAATATCAAACATTGATTTTATTAATTAGGACTAGGAGAGATGATTATTTAAAAAAGTCTTAAAACAGAAAGGAAGTAGTCTAGAGTCCATACATAGAGTGATTTTAAAATGTAGCCTTTTGTTTTAAGAAAGAACGTTTTATATGATATCACATACAGCGCATTCGCAATAATAGCGATCGCAGAAATAAATAATAATTAAGCAACTAATCTATAATACTTTATTGGAGAAGACAATATTGAGGTATTTTTCCCTGAAATTATAAAATTGGAGATTTTACTGTGCTTATTTATTTATGACAATTTTTGTAGCCGCTATTTTCTGTTAGCATACAAAATAACATCTTTAATAACCAATTTCTGAATAGCGGAAATAAAAATTTCCGTCATTGTGTAATTTGGTTGTTTTTCTTTCATTGGAAGTAAAATATTTAATTCATCTGCATCTTTCGCATAAAAATTTCTACCATAATTAAATTGCCCATTACAAGATGATTTATGAATTGCAGTCGTTACAAAAATTGATGCTAGCTTTGGCAAATATTCAGTATGTACAACAGTAATATGGTCATCTCCCCCATGTTTGTAATTAAAAAAGCTAATAAAGAAATAAGCAAGATTGTTAAACTAGAATTCGAGCAATCATCGTTAGCACTCAATCAAGTTAGAGAAATTCAATCTAAATTAAAATATCATTAATTAATCGATATTGAGACTTCTAAACAAACGAACAAGAAGGCACAAGAAATTTATAATATTGCTTGCAAATTGGTAGAAAACAGAAAAATAATTGATGAAATCAAGAATCAATCTGGAAGATTTATTTTAGCAACTAATATATTAAGCGAAACTGAATTAATTTCAGCAGAGATATTAGTTGCATATAAGAAGCAAAAGTCTTGTGAAAGAAGATTTAGATTTCTCAAGGATCCATTATTTTTTTGCAGATAGCTTATTCGTTAAGAATCCCAAAAGAGTAGAAACAATGATGATGTTAATGGGATTAAGCCTTTTAGTTTATACAGTTGGACAGAGAGCAATAAGAAATAATCTTCAAGCCAGGAAATCTTGCGTGAAAAATCAACTAAACTGGAAAATTTGATTAATCCGAGAATTTTAGAGGTAATGGATTAGATTAGCTAACTTCAAAAACAGGATTTGGTTCGATGACACACCACTCATGATAGAGAATCGTTAACCAAAAACCTTCTCCAACTACTCGATCGCAAACAGCGAGAAAACCGATATCAGACCAATTGCTGCCAAAAGTCGTATCTGTCAGAAATATCGTCACAGAGTTGCCATCGGCACTCCAGATCGTTCTACCAATCTCAACATTAGGATGATATTTGCGAGGAATTAGCAATGGGACAGGGCGATCGTCGATCATCATAAACTCTGGAACATCCTCAATTTTACGAGTAAATGGTGGATAATCTGGACGATTGGCAAAGACAAATGGTTCTGAATCATCATCAATAAGGCAATGCCAATCCCACGGACTTTCATGCCTTCCCACAATCCGATCCCATCGTACTTTGGCAATTTTTTGACGTGTCGCCTCGGATAAGTCTGCTAACTTCATCAAAATCTCCGATTTTTGGCTAGTGGAATTAACTAAATTCTATCCCGATCGTTAATTTATTTATATTCACATCTTGAAGCTGACTGCTGTTCTAAACAATTCTCTAATAACCAAACGCGATATAGCTTCTTAAACCTAATCGGATTAATAATCAGTGTAGCTGTCGGATGCCCGATCGGTTGCCACAAGAATGCAACCCAAGGAAATCTCACTTTAGCTGAATCACGATCGAGCATATATTTTCCAAAATCTTGTGACCTAATTCTATATTTTTAATAGAATCGGTTGAATCAGCTATTTGTCATAAATATTCCAACCCAATTCTATTAAGGCTGCTATCTCTAAGCCGATCTTCGTTTTATTGCTACACTGCATGAAATCGATATTTATCAAACACCATTACCTTATCGTGTCAACTCCTAAGTCAAGCACACTAGATTCATCAGTTGCACCCCAAGTTTCTTTAACTGGAGTGATAGAGCGGATTACCTTTCATTCTGAAGAAAGTGGCTATACTGTCGCTCGATTGCAAATACCCCGCGCTCATGACTTAGTAACGATCGTCGGCAACTTCGCTAATATCCGAGCGGAACAGACTCTCCAACTCCAGGGCACTTGGAAAGAACATCTCCAGTATGGTCAGCAATTTCAGGTGATTAAATACAGCGAAACCAAACCTGCCACGCTGACAGGGATTGAGAAGTATCTGGGTAGTGGCTTGATTAAATGTCGGCCCTGTCACTGCCAAACGAATTGTCGCTCATTTTAATCTGGACACTCTCGAAATTATCGAACAGGATAGCGATCGCAGCTACAACAAAGGCTGAAACTGGCGATCTCCAGACGATTGCAAGTCGCCCAACAAGAACAGTTAAGATTGACAGAGCGATGTCAAGCTCTCTATCCGAGATGGGTGTTGAAACGAGGATACGCACTAGTGCGGGATAATAGTGGGGCGATCGTCCGCAATAGTGAAAATTTAGTAATTGGAGCGGAGTTATCGATCCAATTTGGCAATGGTCAAGCAAAAGTTAGCATAGTTGAAATTGATGATGGCAAAGAAGACTGAGTGGAACTATGAGGCGACAGTCGCACAAGTCGAGCAAATACTAGGAGAAATTGAAGATGGCGATCTGGAATTAAACGATGTGTTCAGTCAATTTTCAAAAGCAGTGGAATCATTGCAGCAATGTGAAAATTTTTTAGCCCAACAGCGAGAACAGGTTGAATTATTACTAGAAAACTTAGTGGATACTTAATTCCGATCTTACCGTTGAAAACTGTTTGTGATCTTACAAAATAAATTAACCAGTCGAGCCTGTTCCAGTGTCGAGCATAAGGTCTTGGCTAAAGCTGGGCTACCCACCACGATCGATAGGCACTGAGCGCGGGAAATAGCCACATTCAGACGATGACGGTTAAACAGAAATTCCAATCCGCGTGGTGCGGTTTCACTACTACTAGAGGACATAGAAAGAATTAAAATCGGAGCTTCTTGTCCTTGAAATTTGTCTACAGTGCCAATTCTCGCCCGATTGCCCAATCTGTCTTGCAGCTTGCGAACCTGAAGATTGTATGGAGCCACGATCAAAATATCCTCAGCCTGAATCGTCGATTGCCGTTTGCCTCGATCGCTAGTAAACGAATGTCCCAACAGTTTGGCGATTAATTGGTCGATCGCATCAACTTCTTCTTTGCTCGATTGTTGATTATCTCTGTGTGCTACAGGGATAAACAAGATGCCATTTCCCTGACTACCGTTTGGCTCTACTAAGGTTGTGATGCAGTGAGTGTGGGTCTGCTGGGCTGACTGGAGCCGACCTTCATAGATTGCTTCCGAGATCGGCTGACAAATACTAGGGTGCATCCGGTAGCTAGTATCAAGGAAAATCCCCAGATGTTCGGGAATTGTATCTAGACCATTGAGGAAATAATTCAGTGCTGACTGACCGCTTTCCCCTGGATGAGTAGCTTGAATGGGTTGCTCTAACTGCATGGGGTCGCCAATGAGAATCAGGTTATGGGCACAACGAGCGATCGCGAGTAAATTAGCCAGAGACATTTGCCCTGCTTCATCGATAAACAGATAGTCAAATTTCTCGACAGCTTCCGCTCTACAAAGCTGGAATGCTGTGGCACCAACCATTTGATATATGGGCGGTGAAGTATCTTTGATACTATCCCTGAACTTAATCGTCGGATACTGAAATATTTCATCCTCCTTATCCCCGCCAATTTTGGCAGCTTGAAAGTTAAACCCTGCCTCGATCGCGCACTTTGCTACTCTGCCCATCAAATTAGTAATTACCTGATGACTATTGGCACAGACGGCGATCGATTTACCCATTTTGAGCAAGTGTAAAATCGTCTGAGCGCAAGTGTAAGTCTTACCACTACCTGGTGGGCCTTGAATACAGAGAGTACTCTGGTGCAGATTGGCAACGATTCGAGTGGTTGCTGCTAGTAGATCCTCATTTTTTGAGATGAGGGGATGACCCGATGTTACGTCTTGAATGCGGGGTGACTCACGATCTAAGAAGTTTTGCAGAGCTGGTTGAAGCGTATTCGATTCCGACCAATCTTTGACGGTTTCGAGAATCGAATTGCTAAGTTCTGTGGTTTTGATAAAGTTGCAACCTACGAGGCTGGTGCGGTTTGGTGGCTCCCAGCCTGGTTCTTGTTGCTGAATATCTT
The DNA here is from genome assembly GCA_025351825.1 of Chamaesiphon sp. 341R_metabat_111. Taxonomy (GTDB): domain Bacteria; phylum Cyanobacteriota; class Cyanobacteriia; order Cyanobacteriales; family Chamaesiphonaceae; genus Chamaesiphon. The sequence continues at coordinate 45,612 of JANXVE010000023.1, forward strand.
TGAGAGTTTTTTCAGAAATGCTAATGGAGACAGTCCCTTGCTGAAGATCGAGGCTGTCGAGCTTGCATCCTTTTTGCTTTTGCTCTGGGGAGAACCAACAAGAGGTTCCATCTTTGAGCTTTGTTTCTTGTGGGTCAAAGTGGTATTCAAATGCTAGGGATCGACTTTTGGGAGTGGGTTTGAACGGCGGTCGGTCGGTACGTTCTAATCCGGCGAGACAATCTAGCTCGGTGTAGAGGTCTGCTTCATCGGCTTCTAGCCATTCAAAACGCTGCCACCAGAAGGGCTTGGCTTCCCGCTTGTGGAATAGTAATGAATGGGCGAGTAAGGTTTGAATGCGGCTTGCTGCTGGAGATTGGTCTTCACTAGTGGCTAGGAGCTGTGCCGCGAGTACGTCTGCTTCATCTAACTTTTCTGGTGCTGCTGCTGGAGTGTCGTGAGATTTCGACACATAGGTAATGCTGTGTTCCACTTGGATTCCCCTGAGCCAATTTACTAGCTCTTCGGTCGATTCACAGTCAACGCGATTGTAATCGCGGATCTCTGCCAAGATCGGCGATAGGTTGGGTCGATTACCTTCAGAACTCTGAATCCAATCGAAGTATTGAACCACAGAATCTAGGGCATTTTTTACTTCTTCCGAGCGTTGGCGACCATACAATGGTTCTAGTTTTTTGATTGAATAACTAGGCTGACCGACAAATAACCCTTGGCGGACAATTTGGAACAGGTCGATAAAGACCTCTGCCCTGAGCAGGTTATCTACCTGGTGTTCGCGGGTAGCATACTTAGACATCAGCCGCTTGAGCGCGATCGTTTCATAAGCAGCATAGTGATAAATGTGCATGTGCGGATCTTGTTGCCAACGGTGGTAAACCCAATCGATAAATTGCTCGAATGCCAGTTTTTCGGCTGGGAGATCGTGTGCCCACCAATCATGAAACTGACCATTTGGAACAGAAATAGCTCCAAATAAATACTCTAAGCCACCTGATACCAGCGGATAGCCCTCCATATCGAAATACACATCCAAGATACTAGGAGGCGGTAAAGTAGCTAAACCACGGGGTGATTCATCGGGAAGTAGGGGGATAATTTGATATTGAACCTGTCCTTTTTGGATCGTGGCTTGCTGGAGTCTCGCTTGAGTAGCTAGTCGGTGAAATATTACCGGATTGAGATGAGGAATTGTGGCTTGAGGATCGGTAGTGGCTAATTGCTGGAAAGTTTTAATCCCAGCTTCTTCCAACTTACTAATTTGGCTGCGAGTAATATTGGCAACTTGGGAGAGATGATCGCGGTCGAGTAGCATCTGCTCCGCGTAGCTCTGCCATTGCCCGTGTTCACCTGGAGCGGGTAATGGCATTCGGTCGGAATCGAATGCTGCCATAAACTCCAAGAAGGATTTACGGACTTGCTGATAGTAGTAAAAGTATTGCTCTGTAGAATGAGATTGAATTTCCCCATCGCCGAGCAACAACTGAAATTCTGATGGTCTGATCCCTTGAATGTGTTCGATTAGATCGCAATAGGCACAAGTTTGGAGTAAAAACTCAGCTTTGGGACTTCGAGCTAGTTTGCACTCCAAAGGCACGTAACTCCAGTCCCCTAAGTTCGATGGAGTTTCTACCCGCACCAGGAAGTCTGCATAGCCAAGAAAGCAATCGTTTTTGAGAGCTGGTTGGTAAATATAAGTGTGTCCCATCTGCATCGCTGCGATGGTGGCTGCATATGATCCGCGATGACCGATCGAGCAAACATCCGCCCCAGCTTCTTGCAAGGATTTAAGATACCGTTGTTCATGCTCCTGACCGAGTTGACATAGCGCGACCAACAGGGAATCTTTAGCTCCAGGCGGCGGGCAGTCACTAGGACGCTCTAGTTGAAACCGATCCATCCAACTGGCGAATTCACTTTGGCTGTACTGAATTAGGTCTTGAGGACTATAAACGATCACTTGATGGTTGCGTTGCACGAGAGATTTTGGGGGTATGGGGGAGAGCTACGGAGAACTGGGAATCTTGACCACTGAAAAAGGCAAATCTTTTGTATCTGCTTCAAGCATCCGGCGAGTCCATTCTTTTCGGTCTGGATTCCATTGAAAGCCTGCTTGTTTGGCTAGATCTTTGTTTGGATAAGAAACTTGTGCTAGAAATAGAGCTTTCGGGCGTTTAGCTTCCTCTATCATCGCCTCAAGGTTTTCCATCCGATCGAATAAGGCTGCAATCAGACTGCAATCAGTTAACGCACGATGAGCCGAACTGACTCCAATGCCGTGATTGAGAGCTAGGCTGACTAGATTTTCTCTAGGACGAGTTTGGTAAGGGAAAGAAAAGTCTTCGAGGGTACAGAGCCATTCAAGCGGTTTCCCAGCACTAGTACTGAGGATGGGTAAATGATGTCCGTCAAACCATTCCCGATCGAACGCTGCGTTGTGAGCAATAACATAATTAGCACTATGAGCTAAATACTGGAGCAGATCGATAAAATGTTGCTGAGTTTTCGTACAAACTTCAGGTAGTACAGCGGGAGGAATCCGGTTAATGTGTTCGGCGGCATTATCGTTGGCATTGAGTAAGGTGGAGAGTTGAAAAAGCGTTGTACGATGAGGGACAGAGTAGAGGATCGCTGCGACTTCGATCATTCGATGCTCCTCTACTTTCAGTCCGGTTGTCTCAGTATCGACGATCAGAAGCTTCATTTAAAAACTATCACAAACACATTTTTAAGCAGGGTGAAAAAAACTACACTTGCTCATTTAGATCTGGTAGCGAATTAATAATCTTCACTGTTTCAATACTTACCCGCACAATCCGCTTAACTAAATCAACGATGTAGCGCGGATCTTCTGACCAATCATTTGGGTCATTAGTAATACCACTCTCTTGTTCTTTTGTTACCTGATAACGTTCCATAATCCACTCCAGAGCAGATTTGCCATTCACTATATACTGATAAGCTTCTAACGGTATTTCAAATAAAGTGAGGTGATTGTTATAGACAATCGTTGTTTTGTCTATAGTTTTATCGCGCCGCCCAAAATTCATTTTAGAAACCCGATAATATTCAACAGCATCGATAACCAGTTCTTTTTGATATTCCTGAAGTGGGTATGGTTCGATAGTTTCATAGTTCAGGTGCCATTGAGCTAGTTGTCTGCCAGCTTTACTAAATGCCCAGAAGTTTTGAGCATAGGGAATACGAGGCAACATTTTTTTCAGATCGGATTCAAAGCGTCGCTTATATTCAGGTGAATGAAGAATGCCATAGATATAATAAAAAATATCCTCTTTAGTAATTGCTGGATCTTTATAAGTTTTCTTAAAGTCAGTCAGAATATCATCAGGGATATTTTCTTTTTTAATATAATCTTCATTAAGATCCTTCGTCAATAAAGACAATTGATCTGTTTTGGGCTGTTTTTCGTATGAATAAAGTGGGAAGCATTTACTTGTATCATGCAAATGAAAATCTGGTAACACATTTATTATTAATGCTGAAAAATCTTTACTTGCAGCCTTTCCAGTAATACAAATCAACAAGTTGTCAGATTTACCATTCGGTATAAAAGCTGGTATTTCTCCTTGCCTTTCGTTGAAAACATGGCTAAAGTATATTTTTTGTTTGCAATATGGTCTGTACATACCAATTGATACATTTCTTGATTCATGCTGATGAATTCTCTCTCGTTGAATGTCTTTTTTTAAATCGGCAGACCAACTAATTTTGCTAGGATCGTTATCAATGAATTCATCTAAGTTTATAGTATTCTTCCGTCTCTGAAATTCTTTAAGTTGTCCATTATAAAAATCAATCATTCTTATGATATTACTATTCAACTTGTCTTCAGAGAAGTTATAAACCCAAGGATCTCTATTGGTTTTAACTCCATTTGAATACAAATTAAAAACAGATTTTGTATTTTCCTTATCACCTAGCGAAACAAACTCATCAAATATCGGATCGCGCTGATTAATCCAGTCATAACTGGTATTTTGAACAAGAGATTTCCATTGAATACCATTACTACTATCGAATTTAGTGATAATACTTAGCTTTTCTTCACGACTCAAATAATCACCAATATCATGATAGAAAAGCTTGCATTTATCTACTACTTTATCTGGATTCTTAATAAGCATAATAATGGCAATGCTTGCACGGCTTCCAGAACCAAATATTTTGCCACCTTCCATCCGTGAAGTTTCACCAGATGTACGTTGATTTCCACGTAAGTTAAAGCAGTAAATACTAGTAAATTCATCAGTCAAACATTTTCGCAGTCCATCAGCCGAGTTGCTATCAATAAATGAGCCATTAATAACATAGCAGATAATTCCTTTGTCCTTAATCCGATCGCTTGCCCATCGAATCGCTCGAATTTCAGAACTGTACAGACTAGTTTTTAAGGTTGCCGTTGAGTGTTCAGCATAGGTTCGTCTGATTCGTTCATCTAACTGAGGATACTTTAAATTTTTATTGCTATCATTTTCACTGTTCTGACCCGCTGAATAAGGTGGGTTGCCAATAATCACTCGAATATCATTTTGTTTTTGACGATTCACACGTTGATTGTTTTCAGGAAACATTAACTTGTCTAGCGTCCCATCACCCTCAAACATTTGAAAGGTATCAGTTAAGACAATCCCATCAAAAGGGATGTAGTCTCCAGCCAATGCACCATGATAAGCCCCCTCAATGTTCACCGCTGCAATGTAATAAGCCAGTAAGACAATTTCATTAGCATGGAGTTCCTGATTAAACTTCCGTGCTAAATCCTCTGGCTTAATCAATCCACTTTGCAGTAATCGCACGATAAAAGTACCAGTTCCAGTAAACGGATCGAGAATGTGAACGTTTTCATCAGTCAATCCCACACCAAACTCTTGTTTGAGGGCATCATCAGCACTCTTAATGATGAAATCCACTACTTCTACAGGCGTATAAACGATACCTAACCGTTCTGCCATTCGAGGGAAAGCATTGCGGAAAAACTTGTCATACAGCTCGACAATAATTCTTTGCTTACCTTCCGCATTGTCGATTCCACTAGCACGATCCCTTACACTGGCATAGAACTTATCCAATGTTTTTGTTTCTTTTTCAAGAGCTTGTCCTTCCAATAAATTCAGCATCTTTTGCATAGATACCGATACGGGGTTTTGTTGCGTGAACTGATAGCCCTCAAACAAGGCATCAAATACGGGTTTAGTAATCAAGTGCTGGGAGAGCATCTCGATTGCATCGGATTCACTCACGCTGGGGTTTAGATTACTCTGTAGCCCCTCCAGAAAATCATTGAATGCTGCGCGATGTTCCAACGCCGGATCGTCAAGCAAAGCCTTAATCCGTGTGGTGTGTCTTTCAGCGATCGTCGCCACATCCTTTGCCCAATCTTCCCAATAACGACGATTGCCACATTTGACAACAATTTTTGCATAAATAGCGTCTCGCCATTCTGTAAGATGTGGAAAATTCAACGTTGTCTGAACTGGTCTTGTTGAATCACCTTCACCTCCTCCCTCATTATCGTTATCCCCACCAACACCAAGGATCCCAATTTGGGGAGGTTTACCTTTATTGAGTTCTATTTTATTGATAGTCGCATTGAATCGATCGTCATGAGCGCGTAACGCTTGTAAGACTTGCCAAACAACTTTATATCTTTTGTTGTCCTTCAAAGCCTCTTCTGGAGTCATATCAGAAGGAATTCCGATCGGTAAGATAATGTAGCCATATTGCTTCCCTTCAGATTTTCGCATTACTCGCCCGACAGATTGCACCACGTCTACGACAGAATTGCGCGGCGTGAGAAACATAACAGCGTCTAATGATGGAACATCAACACCTTCAGACAAGCAACGGGCATTAGAAAGGACTCGACAGACATTACCAGCATCAGCTTTGAGCCAATCCAACTTTTGATTGCGCTGGAGCGAGTTAAATGTTCCATCAACGTGCTGTAATTCGCAGTTCAAAACATCTTCATCAGGATGAGTTTGACGGTATTCCTCAATAATGCCTGCAAATAAATCTGTAATTCTTTTAGAATCTTTAATCGAGCGGGAAAAAGCTACAGCCCGACGCATGGGTGCTGAATCCTTTTTGATTTCATCTCCATCAACTTCAGTTGCCATTCGCTTGGAAAGTCCATTCCAGCAACCAGTTATTTTGACAGCATCTTCTAGGCTAAGTTCATTGTCGGTATCGGAAATTTGTCTCTGAAAAGCTTTGCTGACATACTTTTCATCAACAGCTAACACCATTACTTTATAATCGGTCAATAGTCCACTGCTGACCGCTTCCGAAAATCCCAGACGGTGAAACTCTTGCCCATAGATGCTTTCATCATCCATCGAACAAAGCATTGCATCATTTTCTTGCGCTTGAGTTCTTGTGCCATCATCGTAAAGTTTGGGAGTGGCGGTCATGTAAAGCCGTTTCTTGCTCTTGATAAAATCTTGATTATGCACTCGAACAAAATAAGATTCATCATCACCCTGCAATGTTATTCCGGTAGTGCGATGAGCTTCATCACAAATAATCAAGTCAAACTCTGGTAAGCCCTTTTTCTGTGCGTCAGCAATCGCCTGAATGGATTGATAGGTTGAGAAAATGACTGTGAGTTGCTTTTTTCCCTCAAAAACCTTTACTCGTGCTGCGATCGTATCAGCATCTGTTGTAGCAGGAAAGGCAAGATCTCTGGCGTTAATATCTTCATTCTCTGACTCTCTAGCTACCTTCGTATCAGAACAAACTGCAATGCTATGCAGTGTAACGGTCGCTTCTGCCGACCACTCCCGTAACGTCTGAGATAATAAAGAAATTGACGGCACTAAAAATAAGATATTCGCATTGTCAATGTTGAGAGCAAATTGTTCAGCTATCTTCAGGGCTGTATAAGTCTTTCCCGTGCCACAAGCCATAATTAGCTTACCTCGTTCAGATTCATTAAACCCAATTATTACCTTTTCGAGTGCAATACTTTGGTGAGTTCTAATTTCCTTCTTCGGCTTGAGTTTAATATCTTGAGGACGCTTATTGCTGAAAGTAGCCCAATTAATGGGGCTTTCTTCTAAGTCACGAGTCAGCAATCTAACCACAGGAATCTGTTGATTATTTATCGCCTCTTCAGCATTTTTACCCCACTTGTCAGTAGTGGAAATAATCATTCGCTTCTTAAACAATGATTTTCCTGAAGCAGTGAAAAATGAATCGATATCGGATTTGTCTAAAGTATGCTTCGGGTCATAAAATTTACATTGAATCGCCCAGTAATCTCCTGTGGCGTTCTCTTGAGCAACTAGATCGATACCTGTATCGGGAATGTCACCTCTTAGTGGGAATTCCATCCACATCCAAACATGACTGAACAAATCTTGGTATATGGGATCGCATTTCATAAAAGCAACCATCAGACGCTCGAACTTGTCGCCGAGATCGCGGTTAGAAGTTGCAGCCTGTCTAAACTCTTCAAGAATGGTGTGGATAGTCGTAGTCATGAATGATGCAACCCTAGAAGTTTGAAGATCGGCGCACTCATTGATAGGATGTCGCTAAATCTTTAAACACTAATAGCATGATTTCATATACATTTTGCTTGAAATTTAGTAATAGTAGTCTGGACTACACGTAAATTAGACCTGTCAGGGGCTGTTTAAGAAACAGATCTCGCAGTCTACTCGATCGAGATTCCTCTTCTGCCCACTTCGATGGATCTAGATAGACCCCTCTGTTGAAATAAATGGCTATTTTCATTAGAGCTAAATTCATCGCATTCGTAACAGAAAATACTTATGAGTCCAAGTCATGAGAATTTAGTATCTAAAAATCCTTTACCCCAAATCGTCAGCAGTCTTCCCATCTCCTTGCGCGATCGACTCCCGAACAGCCAGATCCAACTCTGCGATCGAACATTGATACAACAGACACAACGCCGCAGTCTTATCGATCGAGAGTGTTGGAATCGTGCGCCCCTTTTCCCAATTGCGTACCGAAGACTCAGCCACACCAATCCTACTCGCTGTATCAACCGTGCGGAGTTTGACTCTGAGCCGCAGTTGTTTCATATTCATGCCAATTACGTTATCCATTGGATTTAGCGCAATGGGTTGACGTTTAGATCTAGCATAATTATAATAAGTAGAACTAACCAGCGAATCGACTGCCAGGAAGAATCGCAATTACAAACGTCAACCTCTTGCGAGGTCAAAATCCTATGATGACACGACAGCGCAGGCAATCGATAGTCTAAACGCATAAAAAATCAGGTATTACAAGTAATTAAATAGTACTAGCAACGCTTCTGCATCGAAATTAGAACTATGACCGCATCGGAAACAGAGCATTTTCAGCAGATGTCCAAATCGGCTTGGCAACAACTCCACCAAGCAGTTATCAATTTGTCTCCTCAACACTTTTCAGGAGCCGATCGCCAACAATTGACTATTCTCCTGATTCAGCAATTAAGTCATAATTTACAAGCCCAAAACCTAGCGGAGTTCTGGAATCATTGCCAAGAATATGGTGAAGCCGTTGACAGGATCGCCAACGAATTGTCGAGACTACCGCCGACACTCGAATTTGTCGATCGATTACCCGCTAATTGCTTCAGCCCTGGAGCCTATGTGCGCTGGAAACCACTGCCAGAAGATTCAGACGAAACCGACACCGGAACGATCGTTGGTAGCTTCTATGCACCCTCACAGCGGGGCTGGAACTGGAAATATCTAGTGTTGCTAGATCGATCGAGTTATAGTCGGCAGTTTTGTATCGCCGATACCGCCTGGGAATCAGATTTAGAGGGATGGCAGAGAAAGCAATGCCACTGAATATTCCTCGTAGATTGGGGCAACGAGAAATCGACTTAATCGAGCAACTTGCTCACTGTCAGCTAGAAATGACACCTCGCCAATTTGAAGCTAAATGGGATGTCGATCGATCTCAAATTGCCGCTTTGTGTCACTGTTCCTTGGGAAATGTCAAACGGTGGTTCAAGACTGATGAAAACTATCGATCGCCAACCAAATACCATCGACGTTATCTCGCGCTCTCAGATTTGTACTTAGAACACTTCGAGCGACTACCCTTAGAACTCCAGCAGCTAATTTGTATCGAGCGATAGGTCGAATCTTTACAAAAAAGGATCGTTCCGATCCTAATTAAGTATATAAGTGCGTCTCGATCTACGACAGGAATTATGCTGAGAAGAGGTTATCAGAAAATAGTAGCTATGAACTCAATCGGTATGTTCGATAACACGAAAGAATCTCTCGGCGACTTGCTCGAAGAGATCCATACTGGCAAAGCTCAACTGCCGGATCTTCAGCGGAGTTTCACTTGGTGCAACGAACAAATCGTTAAACTAATTGCCAGCATGTCTCAATCCTTTCCGATTGGTGCAATTCTCACCATTAAAGTCAGTAACAACAGTAGTTTTACTTTCAAGCCACGACTGCTCGAAGGTGTTCGACTCAAAGAAGAACCCATACCCGATAGTCTGATCCTAGACGGACAACAGCGGCTTACTAGTGCTTACATGTGCTTGCGTTCTGGTTCGGCAGTGAGTATTCGAGATCGCCAAACCCACAAAATTCAAGAGCGTTGGTACTATATTGATATTCCAGCCGCCCTCAATCCAGAGATCGAGCGAGTAGATGCTATCATCTCACTGCCCCGATCTCAAACTCAGAAAACGAAACATCGCAAAATAGATTGCACCACTGCCGAAAAAGAGTACGAGCAATTACTATTTCCTGTCTCTGCCATCTTCAACTATGTTCAATGGCGCGAAGGATTTCAGAAATACTGGGACTACGAGCCGGAAAAATTAGCTCTTGCCAGACAATTTGAATTAGAGATTGTCAAAAGATTCGAGCATTATCAATTGCCAATTATTCAATTGCGTCCAGAACTGTCTAAGGTAGCCGTTTGTCAGATCTTTGAAGATATGCACGAAATGCCTACTCCCATGACCTTCTTCGACCTCATAACCGCCTGCTTTGCTGCTGAAGACTTCTCACTGCGGGATCATTTTGCTGGTGTCAGCCAGCAGTTATCTAGATTTGGCATACTTCAGGGAGTGCGGAATACTGATTGGTTGTCAGCAGTGACTTTAGTTGCTACTTATCATCGTCGAGAGCGAGTGCTGAAGCAGAATCCGCTCGTAACTCAATTGCCAACGGTAGGTTGCGGCCGTCAGAATATTCTCAATTTGGAATTAGCGGATTATCAACAATTTGCACCAATGACATTGGCAGGTTTCGAGCAGTCTGCAAAATTCTTGCATAGTTTAGGATTCGTCCATTCTGAAGATATTGCTTATCCTAGTCAGTTACTCGCTTTGGCATCAGTACTGGCAATTGTTGGGTTGCCTAACGATCTGGGACGTACTCAATTAGAACAATGGTGGTGGTCGTGTTCGTTTGGTGAAGTCTATAATAACTGGCAAAATAAATGTACAGCCACTGATACGATCGAGATTCCGCAATGGTTAGCTGGCGGAAATACTCCGAGTAATCTCGATTCGGCACATTTCAATCGCGAACGTTTATTGCAAGTGACCCGACGACAGGGTGCAATTTACAAGAGTTTGAACGCACTATTACGCAAACAGGGTGCAATCGATTTTGTCTCTGGGGAAGTACTGAGGGATGTCAAAGCATTTGATGGAGAGATTGAATCTCATCATGTGTTTCCCGAAGCTTGGTGCAAGCGGCAGGGGATTCCAGCCGCTCGATACAATTGTCTGCTAAATCGGACTCCATTGAAAAGAGATACGAATCGCTTTATTGGTTTTCAGCCGCCATCAGTGTATTTGGCTCGATTGATAGAGGAGCAGGGAATCGTTAAGAAAAGAGTAGACGAGATTTTGCGATCGCACTCGATCGAACCTCAAACATTGTGGAATGATGACTTCGATGCTTTTTTAGATTCGAGATTGAAAAATCTGTCTCGATCGATCGAGACGGCGATGGAGCCATCTATCTAGTAAGTGAGTTTGTGTTCTGACTGCTGCTGATTAGAGAGGCTCTCCCGCCCATGTAGGGCAAATGGGGTGAAATGTAGCATTTTCCAGCGAACATCTTCCGGCACCAATCCAGTTTTAGGTGCTCCGAAACTCGCCAGGGTTATGTTCAGAATGCAAGTCAACGCTATGGCGGTACCAGAACTTTAGAAAGGCTATATCTACAAATCACTAAATATACCCACCGCACGCTCAAAATTTACCTTACAAATTCCAGTAGGCCCATTTCGATTCTTTGCCACATGAATTTCCATCAGCCCTCTATCCTTAGTCTGAGGATCGTAGTACTCATCTCTGTACAGTAACAGCCCCAAGTCCATGTCTTGCTCGATATCACCCGAATCTTTGATATCAGCCATCCCAGGACGTTTATTATTTTGACCTTCTACGCCACGATTGATCTGTGCTAAAGCTACGAATGGGCAGTCAAACTCCTTTGCCATATCTTTGAAAGCTCCCGAATATTTCCCGATCGTCTGCGCTCGATTTCCGGCTGCTCGATCGCCTAATTTCTGAATGTAATCCATAACAATCAACCCGATCCGCCCATGTTGAGAACGGATGCGCCGAAGATTTGAACGCATTCGTGTAACTGTCTGAAGTTCGGCAGGAGTATCATCAATAATGATTGGTAATTGCTTAACGACTCCCAAAGCTGTTTCTAACGTCGGTAGCTCACTCTTGTAGATCTTATTAGTAATTAACCGTTGAGAGTCGATCCCTGAATAAATGGACAAAAATCGCTTGATAATTTGCTCTTTCGATGATTCTGCACTGAAGAAGACAACTGGTAAAGCTAAATTAGCTGCTACATGATTAGCCAGATGACATCCCAACCATGTTTTACCCATTGAAGCTCTGGCAGCTACAACGATTAAATCTTTAAGAAGCATTCCGCCAGTAAGTTTGTCTAAGCTTTGAATTCCCGTCGAAATAGTCGGTGATTCTCCATGTTGAATTTTACTCCAAACATCTGCAAAACATTCATCAATCGTTTGGGGCTTAAAGCGATCTGTTTGATGTTGGGTTATCTCAAAAATCTTCCCTTCCGCCTTTTCCAGCACCACGTCTAGCTCGTTCGTCATATCGTAGCTTTGCTCTGCGATCTCCATTCCTGCTGCAATTAATTGACGACGTTTATACTTACTTAAGACTAATTTGGCATAGCCATCGACATTAACACTAGAAACAGCCGTATCCATTAATCGAGTTAAGTAAGTTCTACCACCTACTTTTTCTAGCAGCTTATGTTCCTCCAGCCAATTACTGACAGTGATGAAATCGACTGTAATCTCCTTTTGGTAAAGATCGATGGCAGCATGGTAAATCTCTTTGTGAGTAAGTGCGTAAAAAGCTTCCGCAGGTAGAATGTCAATCGTGCGCTCGATTGCGTTAGCATCAATGAGAATAGCACCTAAAATGTGACATTCTGTTTCAATTGCTTGCGGTGGTGTTTTATCAATCATTCTGATTAAAGATACTGCTTATATTTTTAAGATCTTCAAGGCTTGCCAGTTCTTCTTCTTCTTCCTCCACCACAATTGCAATCGCTTCTATGACGGTATCGATTGTCTCAGTATTGTTAATAGGCTGATTTTTTGTCCATTCCGACTCGATTGCATTCGATAACCAACCTTCAGGACTTCTGATCGTCTCACCTCTTTGGTAGGCTAATTCAATCGCCTGTTCGAGAGCTTCAATCGCATCAATCGTTACCCGATTCGGTTTAGAGGCAATCTTCTCCATCAAGGAACTGGTAATTTTGACAGACATTGCCTGTAGCGTATCTAAATGAGGTTGCAACTCATCTTTTCGTCCACCAGGGAATGAAATGAGTTTAGATTTGGACGGCACTGTGTTGGTGATAGAATTCTTAGCCTCTTCTACTGGTAGTTCGAGAGCAGTTTGTTTGAGGCTTTCTAACTGTTGGCGAAGTTTTTTATTCTCATCTTCTAATCTTTTTCGATTGCTTTCAGATAGTTGTAGCTGTGGAGCCAGAGAATAAGCAATCTTTATTTTTGCTGACAGCTCTTTATTTTCGTTCTCAAGCTGTCCGATCCGTCGTCTGAGGATGTCGATCGTACTCGATTGAGACTCTAGACTCATTTTTCCTTTAGGATTAATTGGAGTCTTTGGAATCACTTGTTTCCGCAAGTGGGCAATTCGCTCTCTCATGTCTGGCTCATCATACAACCAAGCCTTAGAGACTCCAGCGGCTTCGGCAACTGTATTGAAGTTAATCCGCTGTTTATCTTTGATTAGCTGTTGGATTGCCTTCTCTGTTCTCTCAATCGTCTCTGCTCGTTTTTGTTGAGCATGGGCTTTTAAGCCCTCAGTATTCCGTTCAAGCTTCATGCTTAACCTCCAACCCGTTAATAATTCTCATCAGGTTATCTCTGACAGGAATATTCTCTTTGAGGATTTCTTTGGATCTGCGACTATCAGGATTCTGCAATGCCCAATCGATAATCCCATTGACACGCTCTAAATGTTCGTGATGCTTGGTTAAATAACGGCGATCGGTTTTAAAGTGAGTACAGCCAGAGCCATCGTTACCTGTCAGACATTTATTCGATCCCCACGGACAAGAACCTTGAACCACTGGGATGGCACATAACCCATTGGGCAGAGCTTGGGCGAGGGTATTTTTCTTCAGCCATTGCGAGTCGATATCGTTGGGATCTAACCCTGCTGCCATCTCTACTTGCAAAGATTCGGGGGTAACGATATTGCCAGTTACATTGACCAATTTCTCTTTGAATTCAAAAAACTTGGTTTTCATCGTTTGGTCTAAGATTGTCGCGTAGGTTGCTGTCATTTCGGGGCTGGCATGACCGAGAAACCGCTGTACTATATGTTGCGGTACACCCAAGTTAATCATCCGCGTACCAACGGTATGTCTGAATTGATGCGCCTGGAACCGCCAGACTTTTCCAGCATTGTTTTTAATCTGTTCTTTGTAGCTCAATCGATTCAGTGCATCTCCAAAATAATCCTGCTTAAACGACCTGGGTTTTTCTTCGTCAGGATAGACAAATAAGTATGGGCTTTTTGTACCAAATTTATCTCGAATAATCTGTTGCTGCTCGATAATTACGCCTACTAATTCTGCTGAAATTGGAATAGTATGATCTTTCTTTTGTTTACCTTGATAATACTTGAGAAAATAATCGCCCTCGGCATCGCGCAATAAGCAGTCATAGGGGGTACTGCATAGCTCACTGACTCGCATTCCTGCCTCTTGAATTACCAGCAGCATCCGCATAATCACATCGGGTAACTTATTGATATGCTGGTTTAACGTTGCCATTACTTCTTCAGGAATATACCGTGGCAGAGCTTTTTCGATTCTAGGATAATCTTCTCGATAGATTAACCGTCGATCGGGAATAGCCATCCATTCCTCTCTGGCACATAGTTCAAAGAAATGCTGAAGGGTGCATACATGGTAATGTCTGGTGGCAGATTTTAAACCAGTTTGGAGTAACTTGCTAAAATAGTCTATAACTATTTGTCTATCGATCGAGTCTGGTGTAATCTCCTCATAATTAGTCAGTAAGTGTAACGAGAAATCTTTGATAATTCCAAGTTTTCTTTGACTGTTAGCCCATGAATTGATAGTAATATTGTAACGTAAGTATTTTCTTGCTGCCTCATACAACCAATTTTGATTGATACCTACAAAATTCATCGTATAATCACTGCGAGATGAACTCGTTGGAATCCCTAGCTTTAACGCATTCCACATTTCTTTGTCCCACTCATCTCTTTCGTCATAGTCCTCTTGCAATACCTTGTAGATAACGCTTAAAAGGATGTTGTCTGGATTGTTTATTTTGTAAGATACTAATTCATTATTTTTATTAAGTTCTTGCTTGATCTGTTCTCTCAATAGCCCATGTTCTAGCAGATAAGTACGGAACAGAATTGCCCATTGATTCAATGGTCTTTCAAGAAGTGAATTATTGTTTGGAGCAACTGTATTGATAAACTTACATAATTTAGCAAGATGTTGTCCATTTTTCCAACAGCTAGTTGCTGTCCATTCTCCTTTCACTAATTTCTGCCAAAAAACATATTTCAGCTCCATATTTAAAATCGATGATTTGCAAGTAAATCGATTCGCCTTAGTTAAACTAAAGTGTCCTCGATCTACACCTCCCGTTTTAATCGGGCAATCGCCAAAGACCCACACATCCTCAGCCCAGTAGCCTTGTACCTTGCTTAATAATTCTTCTTGTTTGTTTCTAGTCCACTGGATCTGGAGTTCGGTCATGCTGTTCTCGCTTATCTAGATAACTTTTATATGCTGATTTCATGTCTCGATCGTCCAAATGTATGTAGGCATCGATCGTTGTTTGAACGTGAGCGTGTCCGAGTCGTTTTTGGACATAGGCGGCATCCCAGCCGCTGCGAAAGAGGTTGGTAGCGTGAGAATGTCTAAACTGGTGTGGATGTGCCTTAATGCCTGTTCTCTGGTTTAATCGGACGAATAATTCAGCTACCGTTCCATATCGCATTGGTTCGCCGATTTTGCCCTCCCATAGGTTGACAAAGATATAGTCGCTTTCACAATCTTGAAATTCTTCGAGAGTATAGGTCGAATACAAATCCATTAAGTCTTTCGTCACATCAATTGGAAGTGGATCTTTACGTTTGGCTCTTGCCCCGTTGAGGTTGTCATCACGGGGAATCACAGTGATTAAGTTTTGATATGTTTTGATATCGCTATGTCTCAGCCCCAAAGCCTGACCGATCCGAATGCCACTCTCGTACATCAGGGCAATGAGAAATTTATCCCGCAGCCGATGACAAGCATCGATTAGTGTCCTAACTTCCTCTTCTGTCAAAGTTTTGGGCTTTTTTTTTGGTTCTTGAAGTTTGAGTTCTTTGACTTTAGTGGGTTTGCCGCCATTGATGTGATGAAGAAAATCCTTAAATTTCTTGGGTTGGCGTTTGTGTTTATAAAGTGGAATATTCTCGACAGTGCCCATGTCTTCTTGAAAGTCATAGAATCTGCCTACAGCGGTCAAGATCGCATTGACCGTGGTTTCTCTACGTTTGAGTTTTTGAACGGCTTGGTTGCCCGACCTTGCGCTCAATGAGATAACTTTTTCGGGCGATAACCTCAGCCATTCGATGAATCGAGCGAGATCGTCGATTTTTACTTCTGTCCACAATCGATTGCTGATTTGAAGATATTCCCAGTACAAGCGCAAGTGGTAGGCATAAGACCTGACCGTGTTTGGACTGCGTTCACATTTGTCCATGTAGCCTAGAAATTCAAGAATCGGCATGATGGGTGTGTGATTATCGTCTAGCACCATCCAAGTCGTTCTATCGTCTTGCCAAATTTCCTGTACCTGCATAGGCTTTCGTTTACTTTGCTTACTATGATGAATAGCCTACATTAATTCGTCCACTATGTAAATATACTGAGGAAATGTTGTTGTTGTTTACTTTATTGACTAATATATAAGGACTGTTGTTAATTGGTCGGTGGCGGTACCTTTCCCCGTCCTGGGGAGATTTCCCTCGCCCATCGGGGCGTACTATTTCTCGACGAGCTGACAGAATTCAAACGCGATGTGCTAGAATTCCTGCGCCAACCGCTAGAAGATGGACACGTTACGATCTCCCGCACCCGTCAGTCTGTCTCCTTCCCCGCCCAATTTACCCTCGTTGCCAGCACCAATCCTTGCCCTTGCGGTTACTATGGCGATACGATTCAGGCTTGCACCTGTAATCCCCGTCAGCGTGAGAATTATTGGGCAAAGCTATCTGGCCCACTAATGGACAGAATCGACCTGCAAGTGGCCGTAAATCGGCTCAAACCAGAAGAAATTACCAACCAACCCACAGGCGAAAATTCGGCAACAGTCCGCCCCCGTGTCCAAGCAGCACGAGACAGAGCAACCGAGCGATTCCTCTCAGTACCCACCATCGTCTGCAACGCCCAGATGCAAAGTAGAGAACTACGAACCTGGTGTCCATTGGACGATAATAGTCGGCAATTATTAGAAACAGCCATTCGGAAACTAGGACTATCAGCCAGAGCTAGCGATCGAATCATCAAAGTAGCCAGAACCATCGCCGATCTCGCCAGTACCGATCGAATTGAACCCACCCATATCGCCGAAGCAATCCAATATCGTACAATCGATCGAATGCAATAAATCACTTTAAGCTAAACTAAAACCTAAAGCCTGAATTTCAATCCCCAAAGCCTAAAGCCTAAAGCCCAAAGCCTCTCTTTATGACAAACCAAAACCCCGCATCTTCCAAGCCACTAGATCGAGATATATTAACAAAACTCAATGCCCATGCAGATCGTTCCCTCGATCGATTATTTATCGACATTGATGAATTGCTCAGTGGCGATCTCGAAGCCGACCAAAAATCTGCCCAGCCAAATCATGCGGCACTGTCTCCAGTTAACTACCGGACGGAAACAGATTCAGACCAACAATATAACCAGACTTATATCCCCCAATCAGATCGGTTCTCACCTCAATATACTGCCGAACTAGATCCGCCTCAGCCGTCAGCCAGACCAAAAAAAGCAGCTCGACGCATTCCATTTTGGCTCAAAGCTATCCTCGGCGTTGGAGTTGGTTCGATCGCAATTGGTAGTGGGCTAGTCTGGCTAGTCACCGAGCGCAAAATCACCATTCCCCAAAATATCGATACCAGTTGGCTCCCGTTCCAATCCAAGCCCCAAGTGTCACCAGAAGATGCGAAATTTGCCGACTATATGCGAAAATCGATCTCCAAAATCGAGTCTACCAAAATTGCGACCCCTGCGGCGAGCGAACTCCCACCTACAGCTAATCCAGCTATTCCATCCGCTGCACCTGCAACACCTTTTAATCGAGCAATAGCTCCAGCACCAATCGCCGCTAAACCAGCCGCAATTGAGAAACCAATTTCGCTCACTAAAATAATCAAAAATAGCGAACAGCCCAGTGCAATCTTTCAAATCGACCAGAAAAATCAACCAGTCAAAATCGGTCAAAAAATCGGCACCAGCAATTGGTCATTAGTCAACATATCCAAAAGCGAAGTAACCATCAAAAGAAAAGGTGGTGAAATTCGATCGCTCAAAATCGGTCAGAAATTCTAAACTTAGACGTTAGGGCAAGAGGGAGTTAGGAATTTGGCGAATATCTATGTTCTTCCCTCCCCAACTCCCCACACCTCCCACACCCCCCCAACTCCCCACACCTCCCCAATGGCCTTACTCGAAGACATGAAGCGGTTCCTCGAAAGTCAGATCGATGACTTTCTGAGCAAAAATCCGCATCTCGAATTGCAGGTAATCGAACAACAGCTAGCCGAACAGGAACGTGACACCATTCAGCTCATCATGGACTTGCAAACCCATGAAAAGAAAGTCGAGCAAGAAATCCTCGGTACCGCTCAAGAGATCAAAAGTTGGTTCGATCGAGTTCAGAAAGCAACCACCGCTGGACGAGCCGATCTAGCCTCAGCCGCCCAAGAGCGCGTCAATGCTCTACTACCTCAGGGAAACCAACTCTGGGGCAAAATGAAAGGACTAAAGGAGCGCGAAGCTAAGGCTACCGAGCTGCTGCAAACCATCAAAAGTCGGCGAACCGAAGTCAAGGCAAAAGCTGCGGCTGCTCAAACTGCTCGCACCCAAGCCGCCACGGCTAATAATGCCAATAGCTGGGGATCGGTAAATAATTATACCCAAGACAGCAATTTTGCCGATCCGTTAGATGCTCAGTTTCGGCGGTGGGAGGCAGATGAAGAACTCGAATCTCTCAAACGTAACTTAAGTAAATAGGCTGATTATTAAATCAATCTTTAAATCTGGGCAATGTAGTCTGCTAAGATTACTAATAGACGCTAGATGCACCACCTAAATCGACGCATTGCGGCTTACCTACGATCGATATTCACTCCTTTATTTTTGAAGAAAAAGAGTGACTTTACAGATCGATGGACACCATCTAAAAAAAAGTTATGCTCAAAAACCCCATTCTAAAAAAGTCCCACATCGGTGATGCGATCGCTGGTATCGTAACGATCTTTGGGATTGATATTTTAGTTGTGCTGATTGGCTTAGTTCTCAATACATTTTCGCCAGTTTTCATGACGGTAGTATTTTCAATTGGACTAGTTCAGCTCATTTACTTGCTGCCCTTACTCCGTTGGTCCGTTAAACGCAGAGTTAAAGGATTTAGCAAAGGATTGCTATTTGGCGCACTCGCGATCGCCACTGTCAATTTTGGCTGCTTTCTGGTAACGTATAAATTCTTCAGCGGTGGCGCAAGATAGGGGTTTAGTTGATAGCGAAATAAGTTGTAGGTTGGGTTGAAGAATGAAACCCAACATATACTTGTGTCTAGCTATAAGCCCCACTCAATCAAAGGCAATCTTCAGGTATTCGGCTTCGGTAATTAATTCTGTCGGATTTGCGACTCGATCGGGAAATAGAATACCGTCTAAATGATCGAGTTCGTGCTGAAAAATTCGGGCAACAAATCCGGTTAATTCTTGTTGAACTAGATCTCCATGTTGCGTGAGATATCTAACTTCAATTGTGCGATCGCGCAGCACCAATCCGCGCACACCAGGTACACTCAGACATCCCTCCCAGCCAGAAACCAGCTCTCCAGATCGATCGACAATTTCGGGATTAATCATCGCCGTCGGTGCCATCGTTGGTGCATGAGGATAGCGCGGACTCGGACGAGAGGCAACGATAAATAATCGAATAGACGAGGCGACTTGTGGCGCGGCAATTCCGACTCCATTAGCTGCATCAGCAGTCGCAATTAGATCTGCGATTAGACCATCAATTTGCGGAGCTGGGAGATCGATCGAACTCGCTCTCTGACGTAAAATCGGACTACCAATTTCCGAGATCTGGAGAATTTTACTCATTTTAGAGTTGGGAGTTGAGGGTTGGGAGTTTGAACGAGGTGGAAATAAGCTAAATAATTTAGAGTAATCGACAGATAGCAGCCGTCACATCGGTGAGGACACAAACCCGACTTTTCTAAAAAGTCGGGTTTGTGTCCTCACTAGCCTTAGTGTCCCAGTCGTCCTAGCAGTTGCGATAGCTAAAAAACTGCCTATTTCTAACTCTCAACTCCAAGGGCTTGTCCACCCGAACTTCCAACTTCCAACTTTATCTACTAGTCGTGAACAATTTTAACTGACAACATTTTGTCATTACCCTTAATTGAATTAATCACATCCATATCTTCAGACTGACCAAAGACAGTATGTACGCCATCTAGGTGAGACTGAGGCGAGTGACAGATGAAAAATTGACTGCCGCCAGTATTTTTGCCTGCATGTGCCATTGAGAGAGTTCCAGCCTTGTGGAGATTGGGATTGATTTCACATTTGATTTTGTAACCTGGGCCGCCAGTACCCGAACCTTGAGGGCAGCCACCCTGAATCATGAAGTTAGGAATGACGCGGTGAAAAATTAACCCATCATAGAAACCTTTTTCTGCCAAATCGACAAAGTTCTTAACTGTGTTGGGAGCATCAGCATCAAAAAATTGGATATTGATAGTTCCTTTGTCGGTTTCGATAATTGCACGAGTCATAGTCAGCAAGATTAAATGATTAGTTACACCATTTTAGCGCAGTTTCCAATTGAGTTATCCTAAAATCCAAAGCCTAAAGTATAGCCCCTATTTACCTGTACAATGGATAGTTGAGAAAAGAGTCGGTGAGGTGGTTGCGAGTTCACTCGTTGAATTCGAGGAAAGTCCGGGCTTCCGAAAGACTAAACTTGCTGGGTAATTCCCAGTGCGTGTGAGCGTGAGGATAGTGCCACAGAAAAATACCGCCGGAACTAGGCGTTAGGTTTTGGACTTTAGGCTTTGGGGAAGAAAAGAGAGGCAAGTGTGCCAACATCTATTCCCTAACACTTAACACCTAAAGCCTAAAGCCTAAACTGGTAAGGGTGCAAAGGTGCGGTAAGAGCGCACCAGCAGTATCGAGAGGTACTGGCTCGGTAAACCCCAGTTGGAAGCAAGGCAGAAACTATGGTTAGTCTTTTACCAGTTTCGATTTAGATCCGCTTGAGGTACTTGGTAACAAACTACCCAGATAGATAACCGCCGTCTCGCAAGAGACAACAGAACCCGGCTTACGTTCTGACTCTTCTCTCTTCTCTTGTCTCGCTGTCTTGTCGTTTTCTCATTCGGGGGGAACCCCCGAATAAAAACGCCGCTAAACCGTCGGGAAACCCGACGAGCGCGAGCCGCTGTCGCAGTTGTATGGTCGGGTTCCCCGACCATACTGCGCCGCTCTCTATTCTTTGAACACCTAAAACGACTAATGTATCCACGCCGACAGCAAGAATTAGAACAGTTGATCGGTCGGTTGGGATTGCCTAAAGATATTCAGATCGATTGGTCATTATTGGATGTTGCATTGACCCATCCGACAATGGGAATGCCCAACTATGAGCAGTTGGAGTTCATCGGCGATGCGGTGGTGAGATTAGCTGCATCAGAATTTTTGTGGGAGACTTATCCTGATAAATCGGTGGGTGATTTCTCGGCAATTCGGAAGGTACTAGTAAGCGATCGCATTTTAGCCCAATTAGCGGATAGTTATGGATTCGATCGATATCTCGCCCTGGCTGCTTCGGCGGTTGGCGATCCTTCGGGACGAGTTTCGCGGATGGCGGATGCGTTTGAGTCGGTACTGGGTGCCCTATATCTCACCGCCAATAACCTGTCCTTAATCCGTCCCTGGCTAGATCCCCACTTCCACAAATTAGCAACCGAAATTCTCGAAGATCCGGCGCGGCAAAATTACAAGGATGCCCTCCAAGAATGGACGCAGGCACATTACAAGGCATTGCCAGAGTATCGCGTCCACGAAGATCCGCTCAAGCTCGACAGGTTTCAACGCTTTATCGCTGAAGTGTGGTTCCGAGATCGTCAACTCGGCAGAGGTACCGGACAATCCAAAAAAGCCGCCGAACAAGCTGCTGCAAAAGTCGCTTTTACTCAAGTAATCCAGCCAAATTTATAGATTCCTAATATTATTGCTGCGATAACATCAGGACTGGCACAAAGCCGCGCCCCCACACAATTAACCTGTGGGGGCGCGGCTTTGTGCCAGTCCTGGATTTACACGATCGCTAGTGTAAATATATTAGACCTCTTGCGTGAATCCAGAATTGCTCATACTTTGACCAGTTAATTAAAATCTAAAAGTCGTATTGCCAACAACTAACAACTAGTAACTAACAACTAAAACACTGTGATTTGATATTCGCGCAAGAGGTCTATTAACATTAGATATCAGTGTATTTACTAGTGTTTCGATCGGGATCGACGAATGCGACGCTATCGCAATTCAGAATCTCCGTGTTTTCAACATGTTAATTTGACCAAGTGGTGTGTTTCAATAGCGAATACTAGTCTGTGTATAAAATATTACTCAATTCAGTTCGTTCACGGAGTGTCTCCTACGGAGAATCGGTTGTAATGCGCTCAGACTAATTACCTATTTGAATTTACAACCCCGAACCAATGGAAAACTCATTAGATCGTTTCTCTGAATCGCTTAAGTTAGTGCAACCACTAAAAATTGACGAGCGGCAGAATTTATTTGCTGGTACTTTAGCGGTTGGTACTAATGATAGTTTGGCTAACAATAGCTGTTCGACGTTAGCTCATAATGTTCAAAATGCGATCGATCGTTGGACTGGCAAAAGAGCAATCGACTATGCCCCAACTATGAGTGCTGCGCCCAAGCTTAATGCAGCTACCGCAGCGGCAATTAATATTGTCACTCCATCGGCTAAACTGCTGACAGCTCCAGCAGTTGTTCGAGCTTTACCTCTAGCTGTTAAAACACCTGTCAATATTGCACCACAAGCATTAGTAATTACCGGAATTAAATCGAGCTATGAAGTAAATTCTACCCTGGCGATCGATAGTGGCTTAGTCTCAGATAGTAATGGTTGGAAAGATCTGAGTAAAGTAGATTTTTGGTTGACTGATGCTCAAAGTAAACGAATTGAGTTAGCTGATGCAAATACTTTTACAACCAAAGATCCGAACTCTGCTAAATTTGCTTATAGTACTAATCTCACTGGCATCGTAGCTGGCAACTATAAACTAAATGCAGTTGCCTTTGATAAAGCTGGAGCTAAAAGTAATACATTCAGCCAATCGATCGTAGTTAAGTCTGTCAATCTTGCGCCAAAATCCCTGGCAATTACCGGAATTAAATCTAGCTATGAAGTAAATTCTACTCTGTCGATCGATAGCGGTTTAGTATCGGATGCTAATGGCTGGCAAGATCTGAATAAAGTAGATTTTTGGCTGACTGACGCTCAAGGTAAACGAGTTGAATTAGCTGATGCAAACACTTTTACAACCAAAGATTCAAATTCTGCTAAATTTGCTTATAGTACTAATCTCACTGGCATCGTCGCTGGTAAATATAGTCTAAATGCAGTTGCATTTGATAAAGCTGGAGCTGCAAGTAATAAATTTATTCAATCGATCTCGCTCGAACCCATTAATGCTGCCCCAAAATCTCTAGCAATTACCGGAATTAAATCCAGCTATGAACTAAATTCTACCCTATCGATCGATAGTGGTTTGGTATCAGATAATAATGGCTGGCAAGATCTGAATAAAGTAGACTTTTGGCTGACTGATGCTCAAGGAAAACGAATTGAATTAGCTGATGCCAATACTTTCACAACCAAAGATCCGAACTCTGCTAAATTTGCTTATAGTACTAGTTTGACTGGCATCGCGGCTGGTGAATACAAACTAAATGCTATTGCTTATGACAAGGCTAATTTAGCAAGCAATTTGGTTACACAATCTTTGGTGATTAAACCTGTAGTTATGACTCCAGCAGTAATCACTCCCAAGGCTGATAATCTTAAACCGCAAGGATTAGCACTTGATGGAATTAAGTCAAGATACGATCCTAATGCTACTTTAGCGATCGATTTCGGTTATGTCTTAGATGGAAATGGCTGGCAAGACATCAGCAAAGTAGATTTCTGGCTGACAAATTCCCAAGGTCAGCGATTTGAATTACCCGATGTCAATAAGTTCGATTATAACGCTCAGTATTGGGCGCAATTTCAGTACAGTACTAGCCTGAAGGGAATTCCCAATGGTGATTACAAGTTAAACGCTATTACTTACGACAAATCTGGAGCTGCTAGCGATCTATTCACCCAATCATTTAAAATTGATACGATCGTTAGACCCGCTCTCGATCTCAAACTAGCCGATCCATTCAATGCTTTTTCAGTTCAGCAGAAGCAAGCTTTTGACATAGCTGTGAATAATTGGAAAAGAATTATTACCAACGATAAAGATACCAGTGGCATCTTTAATATTGTCGTAATCTCATCTACAAAAGATCTTAATGGTAATAGTTATTTAGGCACAGCTACAGCAGGAGAAGCGTATACAGATTCGGTGATTAATAGTCGCAGTAATATTTCTAATGCTCAAGTGCTTGCCGCAGGTCCAGTAGACATTAATGGAGTTGATTATCAGAATAGAATTAATCTCAATTATTATTACCTCCAAGACAAGCCTAGTACTGCCGATTTGGTCGTGACGCTCATGCATGAAATTGGTCATGCGCTGGGATTGGAGCATGAAAATGATGAGAGCTTGATGGGACCAGTTCATCTGCAAGATCGACCTTCTACATTAAGCAGCAGCTCTTTTGCCGGACTGGAGAAGCTAGGTTATGTAGTCGATCGAAACGCCCAGATTAAATGGGCATAGTCACAGGCGCGATTACTAGATGTAGGACTAGTCAGTTGTGATGTCGATCGAGTACAATGATAAATTGTGTCTAAACAAATTTACTCCAATGCCGAAACTCAAAAGTCGCAAAGCAGCCGCGAAGCGTTTTCGCGCCAGCGGCACTGGTAAAATCATGCGTCGCAAGGCGTTCAAGAGCCACTTGCTCGAACACAAAAATGCCGATCGTCGTCGCAGCCTGTCCAAAGCAACTGTGGTGGACGAGACTGATGTGCTCAGAGTACGTGGGATGCTCCCTTACTTGTAATTGTCGCGTGCGATAATTACAGTATTTCAGACTGGTAGCTTGAGGACTGAAGATAGTAAGTATCATCACTAGCTATCTAAAACGCCGTAGAGCAATTTTAATCACCAACTACATCATTTAAACTATGACTCGGGTAAAGCGCGGTAACGTGGCGCGGAAGCACCGCAACAAGATTCTCAAGTTAGCCAAAGGTTTTAGAGGTGCTCACTCTAAACTGTACCGGATTGCTAACCAACAAGTAATGAAGGCATTGCGGAATGCCTATCGAGATCGGAAGAAGAAGAAACGCGACTTCCGCCGCTTGTGGATTGCGCGGATCAATGCAGCTTCGCGTCAACATGGCATGAGCTACAGTCAATTGATCGGCAACATGAAAAAAGCTGACATCCAAATCAATCGGAAGATGCTCGCTCAAATCGCTATTCTCGATCCCGCTAGCTTTGAAGCGGTAATCAAACTCGCAGCAGCAGCAGCGTAAATCTACAGTAGAGAGATCTGTAGGTTGGGTTGAGGAACGAAACCCAACATCCTCACATTAAATTGATGGGATTGTTGGGTTTCATCTTTCAATCCAACCTACAGCTTATCTAAATCGCAGATGAAAAATAAAGCAAAATCGAATCGATTCAGAGCTTTATTCTTGCTGTTATCACTGATAGCGAGTGTCGGTAATTGGCAAGCCACCGCTGAGGCTGGAACGCTCAAAGAAATCCAGCAGCGAAAAAAGTTAATCATCGCAGTTAAAGATAATTTACCCTTACTCGGATTTCGAGATCGGGATGGCAATTTACAGGGATTGGAAATAGATATTGCCCGTAAACTAGCCACAGAAATATTTGGAAATGCTGAATCAGTGCAGCTTTTGCCAGTTGCCAATCAAGATCGCCTGAAAGTCGCGATCGAAGGTAACGTCGATCTGACAATTGCCAGAGTCACAGCTACGGCGACTCGATCGAGAGTAGTAGATTTTAGTCGATATTATTATCTCGATGGAACTGGAATTATCACCAAGCAAGCCAATATCACCAAAAATAGTGACTTAGCTGGCAAAAAAATTGCGGTACTCAACAACTCGACTACAATTGCCACTCTGCAATATATTATTCCCCAGGCGCGACTAGTCGGCGTAAATAGCTATCAACAGGCTCAAGACGCGCTCAAGACAGATAAAGTCGTCGCAGTTGCAGCGGATCGAAGTTTGCTGATTGGCTGGCGTAAAACCGATCCTAGCTATCATCTGTTGCCCGACAGGTTATCTACCGAAGCATTGGGGATTGTGATTCCCAAAGGGATGCAATATGATTCGCTGCGACAATTAGTAGATCGATCGATCCAACAGTGGCAGGCTAATGGCTGGCTTCAGGGGCGGATTAAGTATTGGGGACTGGGAGACTAGGGGACTAGGAGAAATTAACTTGCGATCGGGTGATTTCGATCTTCAATACGATTTTTAGTTACAGGCTATTATTTTAAACCTAACCCCGACATTACCCAAATAAATCCGACCATGAATATTAGTAAGCAGTCTATTTTAAGTAAAGATTTAATTGAGCAGTTGTACGATTTACCGAGTATCAACAAGCTGGTGGAATCATCTTGCCAAGTAGCAGTTAGAGACCCCAAAGCAATGTATGTTTTTATGCAACGTTATGTTCATTTTAATGGATATGCAGGTAGCTTAGTAGCGCGGTTAGCTAGCTCAATTGGTTTGTCTCGCGACCTATTTAATAACCCAGATTGTGGTGTAATTGATGAGGCAGATCGAGGGATGGAAATCGCCGCTAAGGTGATTGCTGCAACCATCGACGAACATGCTGATGAAGGTGCCAAATATGTCCCCCATCGGACATTAGCACAAGCAACGCTCAAGGCTGTTGGTAACTATGCTGGTTTGACTGAAACAGAGCGTAATGAAATTGCGGTTACGCCTGATTGGATGGTTGGCGTACTTGACGATTTGTTTAGAGGTTATCAAGGCGTTCCTGGTAATTCAGCAGCGTTGATTCGGGCGATGGGTTTCCATGTTGCTTCTGAAATTCTTGCCGATCGGGAATATGCCTTAATTGACAAAGTTGTTAGATACGATAATCGTGGTAAGGGCTTTGATGCCTTCCTGCGAACTAGTGATGGCAAAGTAAAAATTAACGATCGACAGTTTAGTGCTTGGTACTGGATTGTTATTCATGGCAAACATCAAGGGTCTGGTGTGGAAGTCGAACACTTCGAGTGTGCTTTAGAGGCTTTGAATGTGGCCGCAGCATACAGACCAGAATCAGCTCAACAGATTCGTGAATACGCCCTGCAAGGTTTTTCGGACTTCGCAGAAATTCAGCAAAGACTGTTCAGAGAAATGGCGAAAGAATGTTCTGAGCTACGAGTTTTAGAACTAGTCTAATAATTTCCGCACAAATACTTCAACCCTCTATCTCACACGGGATAGGGGGTTTTTTATCGAGTGCCTCCAAATATTTTACGACAGGATGGGACAAATTATTCTAGTTGTGGGTACTCTAATTGTAGAAGTAACCATTGATATGGAAACCTACCCATCCAAAATTAAGAAGGCGATCTGTTGGCACAGATTCCAACTGAGATAATATGAATCGATCGATTGCTACCATCAACCAGTTTGCGTTCTCAGCGAGAGAACTACCCGCAAAACTCCTAGAATATATTCAGTCTGGGGCGACAGGCTATTGGCAACACGAATTCGATAGGTTGGCAGATCGACAACCAACCTTTTATTGGAATCTGGGTATTGCTCATGGTCAGATTCTGTACTCAGGTAATCGCATCTGGTCAGCACCGATGTTGCTCAGAGTCGCCGAGCGATATATTCCCAGCACTCGCAGTTCTGTCAAAACCCAGTTTGAGATAGTCAAGCGCAAGGTACAGGAGGAAAAATTAAACTCTGCCCAACTGTTTGCGATGATGAAACAGTCAAACATCATCACCGAAGCCCAACTACTAGAAGCTCTCCGCCTCAAGATTTTAAACGACCTCGATATCTATTTATTAATGGGTAGTGGATCGGCGAAATTTATTGCTGGAGACATTGAAAATCATTTGCCAGTCAATGGCTTTAGCCCGATCGATCTACTGGATGAAGCAGAACAACGGCAGTTGCAATGGACACAGTTGAGAGCGCATGTACCCTCGATGAAGTTGTGTCCAGTTCTCGACGTAGAGGCTGTAGAAAAAGCTAATTTGCCTGATAGCCAGCGACAGCGGATTGAGAAAATGGTGCAATCTGACAAACCCCTAAATGCAATCGCCGAAGGAATGGCTAGGGATAATCTTGAAGTCGCTCAGATGTTTGCCAAACTTGGCAGAATCGGCTTGGTGAAATTCCAACCACACCAGAAACATACCATCGCCACGGTGATGGTGATCGATGATTCACCAGTGCTGCTGTCACAGTTCAACCATTGGGTTTCGGCTTTGGGCTATGTGGTGACAACCTGTCAGGATGCAAAAAATGCGATCTCTGCCATCAAGCAAGCCAAACCCTCGGTGATTTTCATCGATATCAACATGCCAGAGATTTCAGGATTTGAGCTAGTCAAACAGATTAGGCAACAGCCAGATTTGCGGGCAATTCCCCTGACAATCCTCACTGGAGAACAAAAGCTCTCCAATAAGTGGCGGGCGCAGTGGAGTGGCTGTGAATTTCTGACGAAACCAATCACTACTGGAGGAATTGGTGACTTTCAAGTTCAGCTTGAGGAGTTGATTCCTCGACTACTGAATCCAGCTCCAGCAAAAGTTGAAACCCACACTAACTAAGTCAAGAAACCATGAAATTTTTAATTATTGATGATAGTTCTGTAGACAGTCATGCTTTAGCTTCGATGCTCGAACAACTAGGGCATAAAGTCGATCGCTGTGAGAGCGCGACAGATGCCTTGGGTACTGTTGAAACTGGTGCGTATGATTCGGTTTTTTTAGACGTAGTCATGCCCGAACAAGATGGCTATAAGTTCTTGCGAACAGTCCGGCTCAATCCGGTGACAACCAAACAACATGTGGTGTTTTGCTCTAGCAAGAAGACACCATTAGAAATTAACTACGGTGTGCAACGAGCTGGTGCCAATGACTATCTACCCAAGCCAGTTAGTCCTGAAAGTATCGAGCGAGTTCTTGCCAAAATTGCTACTTAGGAATTGTGTTTGAATTATTGCGTAGATCTTTACTCCACCCCAACCCTACCTCTTATCAAATGTTTTGCTCTGTACTGTTCGGGTGTTCCGACAGTGAAGCAAATCAAGCAAGAGAGGGGCAAGAAACTTCCCAACTGCTAACTTGCTGCCATGACTACAACTATCGACAATCTTATTCCAGTAGGTACCGAGCAAGCCTCACTAGCCGATCGATTTATCCTAACTCAGGTCGAACGCCAAACCCTGGTATTTCCGGCAACTTGGGTCGCTGAAATTTTGCGGGTCGATCGATCTCAGATCCTGAATTTACCTTTCTATGATTCCTTACTAGTCGGAATTGCCAACTA
Organism: Chamaesiphon sp. 341R_metabat_111; assembly: GCA_025351825.1. Classification (GTDB taxonomy): domain Bacteria; phylum Cyanobacteriota; class Cyanobacteriia; order Cyanobacteriales; family Chamaesiphonaceae; genus Chamaesiphon. Next base: position 75,206 of record JANXVE010000023.1, read on the forward strand.
CAACGGTCAGATGACCCCACTGATTGCGGCGGCTAGATTGCTGGAGCTAGAGCAGTTTATTGTGCCAGAGCAAGTGATTGTAGTGCGACTAAATCGAGCGGCAGGACAGTTGGAAAATGTCGGAATTATTGTCGATCGAGTGGTTGGTAATATTACTAGACCAGAATTACCAGCCGATCTATTTACCACAAGTCGGTCAGAGTCAATGGTGATGATGCATTCGGTATTGGTACCAACTGGTTTATGGCAACCACAATACTGGTCAGTAAATAACTAAACCAGTAGTTTTTTAAGAACACTCACTTTAACATCAAAACATAAGATTATGCGTAGAAGAACATTAATTAAATCATCAGCTTTATTTGGATTAGGTGCTTTGGGCACTAGTGTATTTAGTGCCTGCACCAATCCAGATTCGGCGACTAGTCCCACTGTCAATAATACGCCGAGTGCCAGTCTTCAGCCGTTGAGAGTTGGCGTACTCAATTGGTTTGGGTGTGAAGGTATGTTGATGGCTGACAAAAAAAATCTGTTTACCGCAGAAGGGATTAAAGTCGAACAAAAATATTTTGCCTCACCAACTGAAATCAATGATTTGTTTCTCGCTGGCAAACTAGATTTGGCAGCAATGGTAGCGACAGATCCAATTATACTCACGCTCAAAATGCCGGATATCAAGACAATCTACGTTACCGATTATTCTGGTGATGTAGATGGGATCTTAGCCAGCAAAAAGATTACTAAACCAGAAGACCTGCGGGGCAAAAAAGTTGCCTGTGAGGATGTGCCATATGAGCTAATTTTCCTGGGTGAATTTCTGAAGTTGGGTGGGATGACTGCCAAAGATGTCCAGCTTGTCCCCTTGACAGCCGAAGAAGGTGCCAAGGCTTTTGCCGCAGGTAAAGTTGATGCAGTAGTAACTTATGACCCATATCTGGGTAAAGCACTCAAGCAACGTAAGGACGCTCATCAGATCTTTTCTGCGAAATCAACCAGCATTATTCCTAACGCGATCGCCGCTCCAGCTAAGACGATCGATGCCCGTCGTCAGGATATCTTGGCATATCTGCGAGCCGTAGACAAAGGGCTAAAGTTTTCGGCCGCCAATCGCAAAGAGGCTGACGATCTGATGGCAAAATGGTTGGCAGTCAGTCTACCAGAAATCGCCGATCAGCGTTCCAAAATTTATATTCTCGATATTGTCAAAAATAAAGTTGATGCTTTCAACCCCAGCAGTTCACTAAATGTCGAAAGCAGCATTAGATCTGGTGGGAAAATTCTGATGGAGAACGGTAAGGTGAAAAAGTTAGCTGAGGCAGCTACTTTAATAGATGGCTCTTTGATTAAAGCCTTATAGAACTAGTTAGTATAAAACAGTAAAGTTTGACTAGAATTAGTCGCTTTTACCATTCCCAATCGATCTCAAATATTTGAAAACCCTGCGTGATTAGCCAGGGTTTTTTGCTGTGGGAATTACAAATTTTGTTTTTGTCCTGATTCCAGCTTGAATCAATTGAATAAAGTGAGTGATTGCCAAATTCAAGCGTGAGATCGAATCAGGAGGACAACTATGTCAGATGCTAAAGCCAATAATTTAATCCATCAGCTAGTAGAACAACAAGTTTTAAAGACTCCAACGGCGATCGCCGTTACATTTCAAGGTCAACAGTTGACGTATCAGGAACTGGATCAAAAAGCTAATCAGCTTGCCCATTACCTGCAATCTTTGGGTGTTGAATCAGAGACACTGGTGGGAGTATGCATTGAACGATCGCTAGAGATGCTGATTGCTCTACTGGCAGTACTCAAAGCAGGTGGAGCCTATGTGCCCCTCGATCCCAGCTATCCAACCGATCGACTGGCATTTATGCTGGAAGACTCGGCATTACCAATTTTATTAACTGAACAGGCTCAACTAGCGAACTTGCCGCAATCGGCGGCGCGACTGGTGGTACTAGAAACCGATCGAGCAGAGATCGATCGTCAGCCGCTCGATCGGGTGGTCAGTGCCGCCACTCCAGACAATGTTGCCTATACAATCTATACCTCTGGCTCTACAGGTAAACCCAAGGGTGTCCAGGTCTTGCACGGTGGGGTGGTCAATTTCCTGATTTCGATGTTGACAGCTCCGGGTTTAACCGCCGCTGATACCTTATTGGCAGTAACAACTATTTCATTTGATATTGCTGTTTTAGAATTATTTTTACCGCTGATTGCTGGTGCCAAAATCGAGCTAGTCAGTCGGGAAGTGGCTGCCGATGGTTTGCGTCTGGCTGAAGCGATCGCGGCATCTGGGACGACCTTCATGCAGGCGACTCCGGCTACCTGGAGATTGCTACTGGCAACTGGCTGGCAAGGTGACAAGGGACTCAAAGTCCTCAGCGGCGGCGAAGCGATGATTCGGAGTCTAGCCGATCGCTTGATGGAGTGCTGTGGGTCGCTGTGGAATATGTATGGCCCGACTGAAACGACGATTTGGTCGGCGGTTTATCAAGTTCAACCAGGTACCGCAGCGGTGTCGATCGGTCAGCCGATCGCCAATACCCAAATCTACATCATCGACCAAGGCTGTCAACGGCGCACTGACACGCTCAGAGCCATGGCTGATGGTCAAGCGGGTGAATTACATATCGGTGGAGATGGATTAGCGCGGGGTTATCTCAATCGGGCGGAAATGACTGCCCAGCGGTTTGTGCCAGATCCGTTCAGTTCCAATCCCGATGCCCGCCTCTACAAGACCGGAGACTTGGCGCGGATCGGTGCCGATGGCAACATTGAGTTTATTGGTCGCGTCGATAACCAGGTCAAGATTCGGGGTCATCGGATCGAGCTAGGCGATATCGAAGCAGCGATCTGTCAATACGTGGAGATCCGTGAAGCTGCGGTGATCACCCGCGAAGATAATGTCGGTGAAAAACAATTAGTTGCCTATCTGGTCGCTCCCGCTAGCCAGAATCTCTATCCGAAATTACGTGCTTACCTCAAAGAAAAATTACCAGAATACATGGTACCAGCGGTGTTTGTGATGATGGATAAATTCCCGCTCACCCCCAATGGCAAAGTCGATCGACGTGCATTGCCAGCACCTAGTTCAGACCGCCCCGATCTAGAGGTGGCAATGGTCGAGCCGGCTAATCCGATCGAACGAGATCTAGCCCAGATCTGGAGTCAATTACTGGGAATTACACCGATCGGGATTAATGATAATTTCTTTGACTTAGGTGGTCATTCCCTGTTCATCGCTCAAATGATGACCCAAGTTGAGGCAACTTTCGCCGTGAAGTTACCTTTGAGCGAGCTATTTACCGCACCAACCGTCGCAGGTCTAGCACAGTCGATCGTCAATGCCCGCCAACCGCAGACTTGCTCAGACTCATTCAATTTCGACCAGTTATTGGCAGATGCCGAGCTAGATCCGAGCATCTATCCCGAAACTCCTGGCGTTGATGTCGATCGAGTGCCCCAAAATATCCTGCTGACTGGGGCAACTGGATTCTTGGGCGCGTTCCTGCTCGATCGACTGCTAGAATCGACCACGGCTAATATTTATTGCCTAGTCAGATGCTCTAGTCTCAAAGTTGGCACCCAAAAACTTCAGCTCAACCTGGAGCGATATGGGCTGACGACAGCAGCCCAAAACCCTCGCGCGATCGTCTTTCCTGGCGATTTAGCCGAACCCCGCTTTGGTTTAACTGAGTCAGAATTTGAGCAACTAGCTGGTCAAATCGACCTGATTTACCACAACGGAGCCTATGTCAACTTAGTTTATCCCTATGCGGCAATGCGGGCGATCAATGTGCTGGGTACTCAAGAAATCTTGAGATTAGCGAGTCAAGTCAAAGTCAAACCAGTCCATTTTGTCTCGACGATGGATGTGTTCCAGTCAGCCTATCACAGTCAACTGCCAGAACTAGCCGAAGACGAGCTGTTCCCTGCCAATGAGTTGCCGGGTAGTGGCTACGCCCAAACCAAGTGGGTTGCCGAAAAACTGGTCAAAGCTGCTCACGATCGCGGTATTCCCACCTGTATTCACCGACCCGGCATGATCGTCGGTCACAGTCAGACTGGCTATTCCAATACTGAAGATACCATCAGCCGATTGATCGCAGGATTGATTCAGTTGCGACTTGCGCCGGATCTGGAACTGCCAATGCACCTGACTCCGGTGGATTATTTCACTCAAGCGATCGTGCAATTAGCCAGTCAGCCTCAAAATTGGGGCAAGGCTTTCCACTACAGCAATCCGCACGCACTCTCACTAGCCGAGCTAGTTGACTATGGTCGATCGCGCAACTATGAGCTACAGAAATTGGACTACGATCGCTGGTTGCAGGCGTTGATCGATTTAGATCCCACTCAAGATAATGCCCTCAAGCCACTAATCCCAATTTTGAGTACTGCTAATGTGGCTTATTCACATTATCTACAGGTTCTAAATCTTCCTAATGTTGGCCGTCAAAATGTCATCGCTGGTCTGGAGACCACTGAGATTAGTTGTCCGGTGTTAACCACGGATCTGTTGAAAGTATATTTTGACTTTCTGATTCAAAGTGGCTGCCTCGCCACCGCGACACCGCCATCAACGCTGTCGATCTCCGAATTACTAAAGCTACCACTACCAGCCGCAGATCCTGAATTAGCGGTAACAATCTAGCCAATCGCGCTCTCCCCATCTCTTAAATTTAGCAATCATTACCGATCGAACCAAGTATTAAACCACTTGGTTTTTTAGTTGCGACACCGCTGAGAAATTGACACCATGCTGACCATAGTAATTCACTAAATTTTGGTGGGTACCCTAAATAATAAGCATAACTTTTTCGATCCTAGCTCGAATTTAGTCAAACACCCCAGTATGAATAACACTAATCTACCAAGTCTCCAGAAATTCCAGCAGTTTGTTCGAGCAAATTTAGTCAGGGCGATTATCTCCTCAGCTTGTCTGAACTTGGGATTGACCGGAGCTGCAACTTGGAATGTGTGGAATGCTTCTCAAAATCTTAAGGTCACAGTCGAACGCCAAACCAATCTTCAAGAATTAAGTAGTCGGATCGCTTTTTTGGACTCGGCACTTTCCCAAAATATGGTGTTTACGCCTGGTCAACAATTATGGCAGAAACGCTACACCAACAGTACTTTCGATCTTCAGAAAGCCACAACAGCATTGGCGCAAGATCTACCGCCGAACGTCAAGGATATTTTCGAGCAAGCCAATGCCTCGATGAAACAGCTCATCAGCTTGGAAACACAGATCGATCGATTGGTGAAAGCACGTCAATTGGAGCCAGCGGCAGCAATTGTTAACGGTACTGAGTATGGGCGCGAAAAGAAGTTTTATGTCGAGAGTGCCCAGACGATCGTCGCCAAAACCAAAGAAAATATCAATGGTCAGATTCAATCGCAGCGATCGGCTCTAGATTTTGCGATCGCTCTAGCAACGATCGGGTTGGGTTTATTAGCGGTGACTAGTATCGGTACTGTCTTAGCTGTTCGGGGCTATATTCGAGATCGACAGTTGGGACAAGCCGCTCTAGAAACTTCGCAACAAGATCTGTTGATCGTCAATATGAGCTTGGCAAATGAAGCCAGAGATCGCCAAGCCCAAGCAGAATCAATTCGTACCGAAAATGAACAGCTCCAAGCCGATGTCGGTGAATTGCTAGATGTCGTGAGTGAGATTGAATCTGGTAATCTCACTGTACAGGCACATGTCAACGATCGAGCCACTGGACTAGTAAGTGATACGCTCAACCGATTAGTTGAAACATTGGGTCAAACTTTGCGCCAAGTATCCATCGCCGCTAATCGGGTTGATGATAACAGTCAGACTCAAAAAGAGCTAGCAGCAACCGTCACCCAAAATACTGGTAAGCAAACCGCAGAAGTTGGCCAAATGCTCCTGCTGACCCAGAATGTCCGTCGATCGGCTCAAAATACGATGCAGCAGTTGATTGAAATCAATCGATCGCTAGTCACACTCCAATCATCGGTGACAGCAGGGCAGGGAACGATTTCTGGTCTCGATCGAGAAATTGATGTCTTGCAAGCAGGTAGCGATCGGATCGTCCAAGAAATCAAAACCCTGGGTGAATTCGTGGGTCTATCTGACAAATTCGTTCAGGATCAAGGGGAAATCGTGACGCAGACGCAGATTTTGGCACTCAACGCCTCCCTAGTAGCGGCTAGAGCCGCCGAGCAACGTGACCCCAAGCTGTTTGCCAGTGTAGCCCGAGAGTTTGAACTAATTGCGACCCAAGTCAGTCAACTCGCGCAACAGACCAGCGAAGGCTTGGTCAGTCTAGAACAACGCAATACTCAGATTCACAAAGTTGTGTCATCTGTAGATACCGATGTTCAGAAATTAGGCGGCTTGGTAAATACTTTTACTCAAGGTGTCAAGCAAGCGAGTGATGTTTTTACGACAGTTCAAGCGGTAACAGCCCAAGCAGTAGAGTCCGGCAACATGGTGTCCACCGCCAGTCAACAAATTGTAACTGCGACAGACTCTACAACTGCGGCGATCGAATCAATCTCCTCCCTCAGTCAAGAAATCTCCGATCAGTCTCAGGATGCCCAACAGCTTGGCGATCGACTAAATATTCTCTCCACCGATCTACTCGAAAACATTCAGATCTTCAAGTTACCAGCTCTACCAGCAGCAGAGCCTAGCGATCGCAAACTTGCCATCTCAGTCTAGTAATTCCTAATTTTTTGCAGCTACCACCCAAGATTTATGAACTCCGAACAACCGCTAGCTCCGTCACCGCTCAACTTAGCCCCTCCCAAAAAGGCAAACCAACTCCAGTCATTTCTCCAAAAAAATCTAATCGGTACAATCATCATTTCAACTTGCGTCAACTTGGGTTTGACAGGTGCAGCAACTTGGAGTGTATCGAATATTTCCCAACAGTTGGAAATCAATGTTTCTAAGCAAGACCGTCAACAAGAACTAAATAGTAAAGTTATCTACTTGGATGAAGTTCTCACGATGTCAGCACTGATGTATACAAACACTGGGCAACAGGAATGGGAAAAACGCTATGGTGAAGCCGCGCCAGCATTTGATAAGATTTTTGCTGAATTCACGAAGAATATAACTCAGTCTGCCGGCATGAAAGCAGCTAGTAAAAAGCTGTTTGAGATGGAGGATGCAGCTTTTAAATTGACAAAACAGGGGAAATTAAAGGAAGCCTCACTGCTACTGGTAAATTCTGAGTACAAGGCAAACAAAAAAATTCAGAATGATGAATTTGGTATCTTAGCTACCAAGATTAGAACTATTTCTGAAAACCAAATTAAAGCGGATCGTCAATCACTGTCAGACGCGATTCTGTTAGAAATTCTTAGTCTATGTCTGTTTGTGGCGACTGGCTCTTTGGTTATACTGACCGTTAGAAGCTATATTCTCGATCGAGAACAAGCCCAACAGTCCCTGCAAAAATTCCAAACCAATCTACTGGGATTGAATGCCGAACTAGAGCAAGAATCCCAGCTTCGGGCGGTACAACAGGAGCGAATCGTTCAAGAAAGTGACACGCTCCAAGCAGATATTGGTCATATTCTGGATGTGGTAAGTTTTCTGGAAGACGGCAACTTGACCGTCCAAGCGGATGTCAACGAACGATCGACTGGACTGATTTCCGATACGCTCAATCGCTTGATTGAGTCGCTACACCAGATTATTACTGTCGTAGTATCTAGTGCCGATCGAGTAGTTGATAGTGCTGGGGAACTAGACCAGTTAGCTCTGAAAACAGCCAGTCAAGCCCAAAGCCAATCTCGATCGATCCAACAAATTGAGACTTTAATTGCTGAAGTTAACAGCCTCAGTACCAATTCCCACGCTCAAGCATTGGCGACTACCGATGCTGTCCAGTTGGCGAAAGCGGCTGTGGGCAACGGTCAGCAAGAAATGAGTGCGATGGCTGATGGGATTGCCTCGCTCCAACAGGGAACAGACCAAATTGTGCGGCGGGTAGAACGTCTGAATGAATTCGTAGAACTGGCGGCACAGTTTTCCAAAGATCAAAAGCGGGTAGCTGCATTGACTAGAGTACTAGCACTGAATGCTTCCCTACTCTCAACACGAGCAGTCAAGGAACAGGATCCCGCCCAGTTTGCGAGTCTAGCACATGAATTTGAAACCATTGCCGATCGAGTTACCGAACTATCTGAAGACAACAATACTAGTCTGGTTTCGCTCCAGCATCGCACCAACCAGATTCAAACTGTAACTTCTGGTCTGAATCAAGACGTTGCCGACATCAATCAGCTCGTCAAAAAGTTCACCGATGAAATGGGTAAGTCCCGTCAAGCCTTCACCAATATTCAGCTCGTGACCGACCAGGTGGCGATCGTGGGCGAACAAGTGAGTACTTCTAGCCAAGACATCATCCGCGCAGTTAGTGACACCCTCGCGGCGATTCAGTCGATCGGGATCATCGCTCAAAACACCGAACAGCAAGCAACAGTCACCCGCGAACAGATTCGATCGATGGGTAGTCTAGCGCAGAATCTGCTCGAACGAGTAGAGTTTTTCCAACTGAACGATGAAACGCCTGCGGTGACTGCGAAATTCTCACCTCCCGCCGATTCAACAGTTGTCAAGAATCCTGAAGCAGTGTATGCCTTGTTGCAAGCTCAGATTTAGGAACTAGTTTTCGGCGAAGATCTTTACCCCACCCCAACCCTCCAACTCTCCATGAAAACTCCCGACAATTTAGCCAAAGTGCAATTACAGCAAGAGTTGCGGGAGATGTTTCTCATCGATACCCAGCAACAGCTAGAGACTTACTTTGATATTATCCAGCGATTGACTCCAGAGTCATGGACTGGTGATATTCAGTCGATTTATCGTGCCATTCATACGATCAAAGGTGGCGCGGTCACAGTTGACGCGGATAGTATGTTGCATGGGGCAATGGTCTTAGAAGATCTACTATCGGATTTGCGGTACCTGGAAGTAGCACCGCCACTAGGTGATGGTAAATTGAGCCAGATGCTATTGGAAGCTGGGGAGCTGCTGGCTAGTTGTCTGGAAATTGATGGTGATGAGGCAAGATTAGGTAGCGATGGCGCACGACTTCAATTAACGCTTCAGAGACTGCAAATCCTGCATACGCAGGTTAAGGAGCAGTATTTGCCAGAATGGAATGAGATGAAGCAAGTTCATCAGGAATTTGCCGAGCAGGGTTTTGAGCTGGTTGTGTTGGATCTGGAAATGGAGCTGGCAAACATGCCTGCACAGGGTGCGGTACCTGCAAATATTATCGCCACGGCTCAAGCGACGATCGCCCAACTGACGCAAATTGGGGTCGAGTTGGAATTAACGGCGGGGTGGCTGCTGCTCATCGCAGGTTGCGATCGATTGCTCGGCAATCCCGATAGTCAATTGTGGCGCGCGCTATGGTTGCCATATTTTGAGGTATTAAAAGCTTGTGTCAAAAATAGCGGCGAGATTAGTCCGGCGGAAATCGATCGGTTGGATGTCCTAGTAGCTACAGCAATCAGCTCAACAGCTTCGATCGATTTTAAGCTAGGATCGGATCGAAATACTTTCACTAGCAGTGATGAATCGATCGCTAGTGTACCTGAAGATTTATCGGGTTTATTGGATGATTTCTGTTTAGATGAGGAAAGTGACTCACCAGTCGATCCTGTTGAAGTTGTCACCAATTTAGATCTGTCAGATTTATTAGATGATTTCTTCATTAATGAGGAGATATCTGTAACTAGCCAGGAAAGTACTGAATCGAATCATCGATCGATTGAGGTTGCCACAGTTGAAGTTGCTGACGATCCGGATTTACCAGACTTATTAGATGATTTCTTTCTCAATGAAAGTGTTGAGATTGATTTCGAGGAACCAATTGAACAAGATTTAATTCAGTCTCAAATTTCAGATCTGACCGATACATTTGCTAGTTTTATCAGTGAAGAAATCGATGATTTTGCCGAACTAGACGGGCTGGATGAGCTTGAACTAATTGCCTTAATTGGAAATGCAACCGTAGCTGCGGCTGAATCAGCTCCAACCGAACCAGTCAGCTCACAAGTAGCTCCAGCACAGTCATTGGCATTGCCTGTCGCTACCACTCCAGTGGAAGTCAAACGGGTTATTTCCATTCCTGTTCCCCTCGAACGACTCGATCGATCGGCGCAACAAGTCGTAGATACGCTCCTGACAGCACGAGCAGTGCGAAACGTTTCTAGTCGGCTCCAACTCCAATTGACTCAGTTGAACGTTCTGACCCAAGAGAGTTCCCAATTTGTGACCAAATTGCGCCAACTTCAGGATGATTATGCCTTACTTCGCAGTCTCAATGACAATCGAGACTCCAGTAATAATGTCACTACCGAACGCTATCGTCAAGGCTATACGACGATCGTCAGACTGCTGGAAAATATCCTGCGGATGTCCGAACTCGGTCAAGAAATTGAGACAGCAAGTTATCAAAACCGTCATAATCTCGAAGATCTCGATCGCAGTATCATGCGGCTCAAAGATGGGATCGAAACCAGTCGTCTGGTACCATTTCGGAACCTCACTGCCCGCGCCAAAGCCATCCTCCGCGATCTGACCAATCGTTATGGCAAGCCAGCCGAACTGATCGTCAAAAACGAGCAAGTAGAACTAGATGCGGGCATCGTCCAACAGCTTGAGCCAGCTCTACTGCACCTGCTCCGAAATGCCTACGATCATGGCTTGGAGCTGACTCCACAGCGATTGGCTGCGGGTAAACCAGCCCTGGGTAAGATCGCTGTTTCGCTCCAGCGACAGGGCAATCTCTATCGACTGGAAGTTGAAGATGATGGTGGCGGAATCGATGCTGAGGCGATCGGTACAATTGCCAAATCGAAGGGGTTTGCGATCGATAGTACCCTTACCAGCAGCGAATTATTAGCCGTTCTGTGTCAACCAGGATTTAGCTCTAGTAGCAGCGTCAGCGAAGTATCTGGGCGCGGTGTCGGCATGGATGTCGTCGTCGCCCAGCTTGCCACAATTGGCGGTAAATTGAGCTTAGAGACCAAGATTGGGCATGGCACTAAGTTTACGATCGAAGTGCCCGCGCCACAGTTGCTAGTTCCCTGCGTGCTCTTCCAAGTCGGTGAGCGCACAGTTGCTTTCCCCACCGAAGAAGTGCTGGAAACTGCGCTCTTGAGTTCGATGTCTGCCCAACTCTCTAACGATGATGAAGTTGGGATGTGTACCTGGACACTCACCACCGCACGCGGTAATGTTGCAGGTTTTGACCTCGCTAACTACTGGCAATTTTCCCAGAGATCGCTCCCCGATACTGCCGTGTGCATTCGGACTCGCCTGGGTGATAATGGTCGAGAGATTTGGTCGATCGCTGACGATCTATTAGGTCAATCAGAACTGCTGATTAATCCCCTGCCTCGCCCCCTAATTGCACCTGTGGGATTACTCGGAGTCAGCCTCCAGTCTGATGGACGATTGATTTCGATTCTCGATCCGATCGCCCTGACAACTAGACTTTCAACTAATACCGACCGATCGGATGACTATGGTGCCAACACCTTTGCTGTCGAACAAGCCAAGCCATCTGCACCCACGATCCTGATCGTCGATGATGCCGCCCTAATGCGCCGCCGATTTGAAGCTAGTCTAAATACCTGTGGATTTATCACCCACACTTGCAACGATGGACTAGAAGCCTTGAATTGGTTGCAAACCAATCCCCTGCCAGATTTGATGATTACCGATGTAGAAATGCCCAATATGGACGGCTTTACGTTGATCGATCGAGCGCGCCAAAGTAACATCCAGATCCCGATTCTCGTTGTCTCCTCCCGACTATCTGAGGAATGGGGCAAGGAGGCGCGGCGACTGGGAGCTACCGACTATCTCAACAAGGGTTTCTCTACTCCCGAACTGATCGAAAAAGTCAATCTGCTACTGGGATTATTAGTCAAGATTTAGTTAACCTCACATCTTGCACCAGTTTGAAAATACTGGTGCTAACCGTAGCAGGGTACCCATTAAGAGCACCCCTACGCAATTGAACTGTAGGGATGCCCTTAATGGGTACCCTAGATCTACGCTTAACAATGGTCTGTATGTATTGGTGATTGAGTTAATATAGCAACCGCCATATCGGTTAGGACACAAACCGACTTTTTGGAAAAGTCGGGTTTGTAGCTAGCACTAATCTTATTGCCCTAATCGCCTTGGCGGTTGCTATCCATCTCAAATTTCCCCGCTCCCCGCTCCCCCCTTTTCCAACATAGATCGTTATCGTAACTTCGGACAAGCAGCCGAACGTGCCGATCCGCCCTGCTCCAAACAGGGCTGTTGATAGGCATCATCAACTTCTGGAAGCGGTGGAATTTGACCGAAAATCATTTGGCAACTGAGATCTTCAAACTTGGGTTTCATCGTCAGGGGGATCCCAAACTTTTCGGTAAAAAACTCTTGCGTCGGTACTTTACACATATTCACGCACATGCCCACACAACCACTATCGGCAAGATAACGGCATTTTTTAATCTGGACTGCCGATGGTTGCGATCGAACTGTTCCATCCGGCAAGTCTATCTCGGTTTCGACGACCTCACAAGGCCCCACCAGCCAGCCAAACATCCGCGCCGCAAACCAGGCATTCAGGACGCAGACTAGCCGCGTCGGGGCAAAGAATGTCCGAATTGCCCAGGTGACTGGAACGGGTATGAAAGATTGCAAGATCCGCGCCACAACGATCTGCTGTTGCTGGGCATTCCGCCCCTGCATGATTTGTTTTGACAGATCTACTACGCCACTATAGCCACTCAATTTAGTGCCTGTACCCAATGCTTGGGACATTTTATAGGAAAATAGCCAGATGAATAATCGATCGAGTAAGTTGTCGTTGTATTCGTCTGTGACAATAGTTGGTACGGCTTTTTGCTGCATAGCTGTTCTCAAATTGGCGCGTCGAGAGTCACTCCTTCCGATTTTAACTATATTTCTCCCAAAGAGCGGGGGGTAAATTTACGGCGAACCTCACAAAAAAGCTGGGGGGTACCCAGCAGTAGTTTAAGTTGATTGATTGAGGCTGGAGCCAAACTTACATCAAGCCGAGAAAGTGGACTACTCCTTGTCCAGTCACTAGCTCAGTGACAACAGCAGCTACAAAACCAAGCATTGCCAGTCTTCCGTTCAAATTTTCGGCTGATGGATTGAAACCAAATCTTCCTTCTTCTTTCTTAGCTTGCATAGCTTCGACTCCAAATAGTGTAAGTATCTATTAACGTTTATCTCAATTAAACGCAGCGAATAAGTGGCAAATTAATTACCTTTGCCTGATATTCGCAACTTTCAATCTAGACTAATCCGAGGAAATGCAATACGCCTTGTCCGGTAACTAACTCAGTGATTAGAGCAGCTACGAAGCCGAGCATTGCCATCCGTCCATTGAGATTTTCGGCAGAAGGTGTGAAACCAAATTTTGCTTCTTCTTTCTTAGCTTGCATGTTGACGACTCTGTTGGGGTAAAGGGTTGTGACTATGTATATAAATTAAAACTAACCAGTGAACCTCAAATTCAGCAAGTATATTCAACATACTTGCAGGATTTGATTACACCAATCCGAGGAAGTGCAATACGCCTTGTCCAGTTACCAATTCTGTGATCAACGCTGCAACAAAACCGATCATTGCTGCACGACCATTTAGGTTTTCTGCCGAAGGTGTGAAACCAAATTTTGCTTCTTCTTTTTTAGCTTGCATGTTTATAACTCCGGTAGAGTAAAGATTTGTTACTGCCTATATAAACTAATGTAACGAATAAATTTAAAAATGGCAAGTATTTGGTATTGTCCGTAAACTCTTTAGTGATTAGGGATCTGTTCTGACGGCGTGAGCTGGGTTGAATCGGTTTCCAGTCATCATTTATCACTCACAGCACATGAACCGTTCTCAGCAGCTCGATCGATACTACCACCAAATCCAGTCAATTATCCTGATTCGCCAAAATCCGATTACGGGATTGTTTCCGGCAAGTACGGCGATTACGGCGCATGGTGACTATACCGATGCGTGGGTGCGGGACAATGTATATACGATTCTGGCTGTGTGGGGATTAGCCTTGGCGTATCGCAAGGTGGATACACCGCCAGGGCGATTGTTTGAGCTGGAGCAAAGTGTGGTGAAGCTGATGCGGGGGCTGCTGTTTTGTATGCTGCGCCAAGCTGGGAAGGTAGAGCAGTTCAAACAGACGCAATCACCATTGGACGCGCTCCACGCCAAGTACAATACTCAGACTGGCGATGTGGTGGTGGGGGATGATGAGTGGGGACATCTTCAGTTGGATGCAACGTCTTTATTTGTCCTGATCTTGGCGCAGATGACAGCATCAGGGCTGCCAGTAGTTTTCACACTTGATGAGGTGAATTTTGTTCAGAATCTAGTCTACTATATCGGTCGGACTTATCGGACTCCCGATTTTGGGCTGTGGGAACGGGGGGATAAGATCAATCATGGTAGTGTCGAATTGAATGCTAGTTCGATCGGGATGGCCAAAGCCGCACTGGAAGCAATTAACGGGTTAGACTTATTTGGTGCGAGGGGTTCGCAGGCATCGGTGATTCATGTTCTCCCCGATGAGATTGCTCGGGCGCGGTTGACATTGGCTTCGCTCTTGCCGAGGGAGTCGAGTTCCAAGGAGACGGATGCAGCATTGTTGAGTGTGATTGGATTTCCCGCTTTTGCAGTCACAGATCCGCTGCTGGTAGCACGAACGCGGACAAAGATCGTCGAGAAGTTAGAGGGTAAATATGGGTGCAAAAGATTCTTGCGCGATGGACATCAAACGGTACTAGAAGACAGTACACGGCTGCACTATGAGCCGGAAGAATTGCTCAAATTTGAAGGGATTGAGTGTGAATGGCCGTTATTTTTTACCTATCTATATTTAGATGCTTTATTTAGTGGCGATGCTGTCGGGATCGAGAAGTATCGCAGCCTGTTAGCAGCGATAGCGGTGGATGTAGACGGCACTCAGTTGTTACCAGAATTGTATATTGTTCCCAGTGATAAAATTGCTGCTGAGAGGCTCAATTCTCACTCTCAAATCCGAATTCCCAATGAAAATCTCCCCTTAGTCTGGGCGCAGAGTTTATATTTTCTAGGAGAGCTATTGTTCGACAAGTTTCTCGCACCTGGAGATCTAGATCCATTAGGGCGACATTTACAGATTGGCAATAAACGGCGGCGAACGGTCCAGATTGCGCTAATTGCTGAAAATGAGGAGTTGCAATTACAATTAGCCGACTATGGCATCGCGACTCAAATCTCGGCACAGATCGATCCGATTCAAGTCCGACAATCGACAGAATTGGCGGCAGCCTATACTCAAATTGGTCGCAATGATAAACTAGGTCTAACGGGTCGCCCTGTCCGAAGATTGCGGAGCTTAACGACTTGTCGAATCTTTAATATTCGCGGCGAGACGATCGTATTTTTACCGACATTTTTAGATCGACAACAGTTTTACCTCACCCTCGACTACCATTTTCTCGTATCACAAATCAAGGCGGAAATTGCTTATATCAGTGAACAGTGGACACAGCTAGGTCGGCCAACAATGACATTGCTATTGACTAAATCATTGTTACAGGAAGGGCAAGATGAATTTAAGAACAAACAATATTCATCGCCACTACTCGCACTGATTCATGAGTTCAAGCAAGGTAAGTGTAATGGTGTACCAATTCGATTGGGATATCTCAATCAATTGCAGCTCACAGCAGGTGTCGAACGGATTGACTACCTCCATGAATTTGAATTCGATCGAGCTGTTGTCAGTACAGTAGCTCCTCAACACTATTATCTGACCTATGCTGCCGATCGCAATCACCCCCTCACCAATACTCAAGAGTTCTTATTAGAAGCTGAAACTAACATTAAGCGATTGCTCACAGAGCTACGAGGATCGGATAACTTGTATCAACAAATTGAGTTACTTCACACCTTAACTAAACTAGAAAGCTTAGACTTTAATACTGGATTTGGTGGTGCAGGCATTAAGGTAACTGTCTCTGACTTACTCGACGAAGTTTACTTAAAAGCGGGCAGTTTTAACGATCGACCAGATTGGGCAATCGTGCGATATGCGGCAGGATTATTAGACAAGGTTGATGTTAGTTTGTCCGATGCCGTCACCGATATTTTGATTGGTGGTAAACAGCTTACAGTTGGCATGGCCTATAGTGAAGCAGCATTAATTGATGCGCCGATGTCCCATACTGAGATTGCGGAAAAGATCGACAAATTCTGTCGTGAAGATATTCGCGATCGAGTATTGACCCAAGAGATTATTATTTATCTGGGATTGCTCATCAAATCACAGCCAGCTTTAGTCAAAGGATTGCTAACATTGAGAGTTGGCTATCTGATTGTCTTATTAACGAGTGAACTAGTGATGGAGCTAAAAATCACCCAAGATGAAGCATACGAAAAATTGATGGAACTCAGTCCTTTTGAAATTCAAACCAGGCTCCATCAAGTCCTAACTGATTATCAAGATTTAGGTGATACGGTCTTTCAACAAGAATCCTTACATCTCAATCAACCGCAACAACAAATTGAATGGATTGTTAACCAAACAACCGAACGAGTTGACACACCTTCAATTGACTGGCGATATCAACGCCGTAAAGATGGTGCGATCAATCGAGTCGATCGAGATTTTTATCCCAGCGTCTGGCGACTACTCGAACATTGCAAAGGATTGACCATCGGCGATAAATTAGAAAAACGCAATCGGCTCGATAGTGAAATAATCTTGTCTGAAATGACCCCAGGTGAGAAGAACTTTGCTCTAAGAATCGAACATTTGCTCAACAAAATTGTCGCCCCAGAATATCGCCAACTAAACATCGAAGCACTAATGGCACTAGCCGCTTTATCCGAGCGCAATCCAGAGCTGAATATTGAAGAACACATTGTCCTTGATGTCTTAATTGGACATGCCGTCAGACTATCCTGGCTAGATCTCAATCTCCGCAATACTAACACTAGTAATCTGGATGCCAGTGCCTTCGATCCTATTAATTACGATCGATACAAGTCCTTTGCCTGGAGTGCTTTTTATCAAAGTTCTCCCTATACCTGTGCCACTTATCTAGTTCGATCCTTGCAATTCCTGAGTCAGTTGGCGGTTTAAATTGATGGATGGTGAATAGATTGTAGGTTGGGTTGAGCCTCGTTGACGTAGCCTTTCGTTGCGAAATAACCCAACATTTTGGGGTGTTGGTGTGGATGTTGGGTTTCATTCTTCAACCCAACCTACGGATCTACGGATCTACAGATCTACTCCCAAGCCCCCACGCCCAACTTTCTCCAAAATGTCAATCTCACCCAATTTCTTGGGAATTGTAGACTTATGCATCTCTTTCCAGTTTAGATCGTCAGAAATTCATCAATCCCGTTACGGGCAAATGTCCCATGCTCATGTCAGACCAAGATTTAGAGGCTAGTTCAGGTCATCAAGTAATTACGTCGTCATCACTACAATATTCGACAACTATTACTGAATTGAGAATTGAGCAATCGCAAGTCACGCCAATATTTGTCGAAGCCACTGCAATGGCAACTCGGTTAACTAAAGCACCTGTAGCTATTTTGATGGTGACAGGTACATCGGGCTGTCAAATTAGCTCGATCTCAGGATTGTCGAAGCTGGGACACTTATCTGCAAATCCCGATTTATTGCAAGAACTAGCTGGATTGGAGTACTGCTACGCCCAAGTGATGAGCAGTGAAAGCGGGTTTAGTGTTGCGGACTGTCATCAACATTCAGAGTTGTGTCAATTACCACTCGTGACAGTGCATGGAATTCAGGCATACTTGGGTTTACCGATTGTCACGGCTGCCAAAGATCGGTTGGGGACGATTGCGATCCTCGACTTGAAATCCCGCCGATTTAACAATCGAGATATCGAGATACTTGAGGTAATTAGCCGTCTAGTTGCCAGTGAATTTGAGCGAAAACTGTTGAGCCAAGCTGAGTTGGATCGATCGATCGATCGTCTCCACTATGGCACAGTTCAAGGCTTCGACGATCCGCTCGCTGCTGCTGAATATGAACAGGATCGCCGCTCGAACAGCTTGCTGTCTGCGCCAGCAATCGATCTTATCGATGTGTATGACCTGCCCACTGATTTAACCGCTCTCCAACTCGCTCTAGGCAATGAGAAGCATCAATCTATCTCAAGCGAATTACTAGCCGATCTCGCTCAAGAACTCCGTACCCCACTGACATCGATTCTCGGTATGTCAAGTGTCTTGCAGCAGGAAATCTATGGTCCATTGTGTAGCAAACAGAAAAACTATTTAGAAATTATTTATCAAAGTGGTCAAAAATTGGTCGAGATTGTCGATCGAATTTCGACGCTGAATGAAGTCGATCGTTGAGAGGATCGGTAAATATCGATAACTAGTGAGGCAGGGGCAGTATGGTAGGCTGATAACTAGTTTCACCACACTAGCCCAACTATGTCATCAACTAGCACCGCCGAAATAAAGCTCCTGA
>JANXVE010000045.1 GCA_025351825.1 Chamaesiphon sp. 341R_metabat_111
GCCAGATCGATGAGATCTCGTGAGTGAACGCTCGAATCGTTATAGCGATCTGCATTAGCCAATAATTTACTGGTAAAACAATCGCTGACGCTCAAACACTGAACTGGCGACCAGTTTGGCTGACGGGGCAGATCTAATTCAAATCCAGCTTCAGCAATAATTTCAGTCTTAATCGTTACTCCACTAGCGACAATTCCTAATCTAATCCCATACTGGTCGATCGTAATTCGTGAAATCTCCAAGTGAGAATCATCCATTAACAAAATCTGGGGAGTAAGTTCGTTAATCGACCTCCGCAACCTGCTGTAATCGGCTCCAAACGGACAAATAAAGTCGATATCGTTGCTAGTACGATACTCGCCCAAATCTAATGACATTAAAGTCCCACCACCAAAATAAGCTCGACACTCACTCAACAAATCCCGATTCAATCCTGTGAGAATCTGATGAATTATTTGATGGCGATTGACTTTAAAATCCATGAATTTACTCCCGATCCAAGATTTGTTATTAAGAGCCAATCGCTCGATCCAAGCTAATTCTTCGCGCGGAATATCGACCTGAGATTGATGTCGCCAGCCTCGTTCGTAACGTGCCAGCATTTCTGCCTCAGACAATCGGTAAGGATCGACTATTTGCCAACTGAGATATTCAAGGAATGGTAATTTTGAAGGCTGAATCATTACTTTGGTAACAAATCGAATATTCTTAGGAACTTCCGACCAATCGCCGTAAGCTCCATAATCTTACGTTCGATCTCTTGTGAGTCGGGCGGGGTCGATTTCCCAGGATTATGGGATCGATCGAATCCCGCTAAGACGTATCGGCATTGTTTACATAACGGTTCACAGGGATCGAAAGGGTCGGGAACTGTTAGTACAACTCGAACGGCAATTCGCAAACGACCTAGCTCTATCATCATCTGCTGAGGCTCACTAACTAGAATCGCAATGTCGCTCGACAAGACATCCAACCCAGGACGAGATAAGTTGACAACTCGCACCATCACGCTCACAACTAGACTACTACGTGCATTTTTCAGAGATTTTCTTGGGCTGTAGAGACATTTTTTACAGACATTGACTGCATCCAAAGTGCAACCGATTCTTGAGTTTCTAAACCTTGCGCCAATCGTTCCATCGTTCCCACTACTTCCGAGTCCGGTGCATTGAGGGAATAACCGTTCAGCTCCAAAAATACTGCTGCTAGTACAAACCCAGTGCGCTTATTGCCATCAACGAAAGGATGATTTTTAGCAATACCAAAAGCGTAAGCCGCTGCTAAATCCAACAGTGTTGGCGATTCGCCGTAAGCAAATAAGTTACGCGGTCTATCTAAACTTGCCAAAAATAAGCTTTCATCCCTAATCCCATGACTACCACCAAATCGATCGATTTGGTCGTCGTGGATCGCCCTAGCCAGCACTTCAGAGATCCAAACAGGTGAGGTCATTTCGCCAACTCCTCTAAAGCCTTCGAGTACTTATTGACAACTTTGCTATAAGCTTCCATCCCTGCCCGTTGGAGAAGCCTCTCCCCTGGAGAATCGTCTGCGATTAACTTGATGCCATCAACCATCTCGATTGCCACGATCGAATCCCCTTCACCAACCTGTAATTTTTCAAGAATTTCTGACGATAAAACGATACTTAACGAATCGCCTACTTTACTAATTTTGAGAGTTTGCATAAAGCTGTGAAAAGGGTGGTGATAATTGGGTTATATCCATTTCAATTATATCATCTACTCAATTAAAACACCAATTTTATCCGAGGTTTATCCGACTAACGATAATGATAGTTATCGCTTGTTTAATTGTGGTATAATCTTACTAATCCTTAGTCGAGGTACATAATCAATGGTTGCAACACGCGAACAATTACCACAGCTTACTCCCGAAGAATACTTCGCCTGGGAGGAACAGCAAGAAGTCAAGCATGAGTATTTTGATGGTGAAGTCTACGCGATGAGTGGTGGTACCCAAAATCATTCGCGGGTTGGTGGTCGGCTCTTCTCTCTAGTCGATCTTCACCTGGATAACAGTGAATGCGTTGTTCTCACTTCCGACGCGCGAGTAAAGATCCAAGAATCCGAAAAATATGTCTATCCTGATGTCAGCGTAACTTGTGACGAACGAGATCGGGAGACACCCCAATTTATCACTCATCCCTGTTTGATTGTTGAAGTACTATCCCCTAGTACTGTTCGCGCAGCGTCTGCCTTCGCAGAAGCTTACGACCGTGGGAATAAATTTGAGCTGTATCGACGATCGACTAGTCTGCGGGAATATGCTCTAGTTAGTGCAGATAAAATCGCCATCGATCTACATCGCAAGGACGATCTCAATCGGTGGCAATCGATTTACTTCCGAGCGGGGGATACCGTTGAACTAGAGAGTATCAGCCTGACTTTCCCAATCGAGCGAGTCTATCGTGGGATTGAATTTTAATGCTAAATCTACCATCGATCGTCATTACTCCAGTCGCACAGACTGACATCTCAGAGCGCAATCTGAACGTAACTCCGACCCAATCGCGCGATGTTTGGTCGGATTTTCTGAGCTTAAAGATTTCACCTAACACTCAACGCGCTTATGCCAAGGCGATCGCAGATTTCTATCAACGAGCTTATGATGAGGCAGTTTCACCGGAATCGATCGCTAGATTCCTCACGCTTCCACCATCGGAGGCTCTGTTTCAAGTTCTCAACTACCGCCGGATGCTGATTGAGGCTAAGTTAGCTCCCAGCACGATTAATGTGCGATTATCTGCGCTCAAATCACTCGTCGATTATGCCCGTAAAATGGGTGAATGTGCCTTTTCACTCAATGATGTGCCTGGATTGAAGAGCGAGAATTATCGCAATACAACAGGGATTGATGCGGAGGCTTTTAAGGGTGTAATTAAGTTGGCTGACATCAATACGGTGAGTGGTGCTAGAG
This sequence comes from Chamaesiphon sp. 341R_metabat_111, assembly GCA_025351825.1. Taxonomy (GTDB): domain Bacteria; phylum Cyanobacteriota; class Cyanobacteriia; order Cyanobacteriales; family Chamaesiphonaceae; genus Chamaesiphon. Next base: position 2,941 of record JANXVE010000045.1, read on the forward strand.
ATTATGCAATTCTGCGGTTACTCTGGGATAATGCCCTGCGACGGGGAGAGGTGTGCGCTCTGGATGTGGGAGATTTCTTTGCGTCGGAGCAGAGGTTGATGATTCTGGGTAAAGGTAAAATTGCGAAGAGTTCGATCGATCTTAGTAGTGGTGCGACAGCGGCGATTTTACGCTGGCTTGAATTGCGTTGCAGACATAGCAGTGACGATCCGATGTTCGTTAGTTTGAGTCGCAATCAACCTGGTCATCGGTTGGGTGGATCGGCTATTTATGCGATCGTGCGGCAGTATTGTCAGGAGCAGGAGATTAAGAAAATAATGTCGCCACATCGGATTCGTCATAGTGCGATTACGGCTCATCTTAATGCTTCTGAGGGGAATGTTCGGGCTGCCCAGGCTCTTAGCCGTCATGCCGATCTTAAAACACTGACGCTATATGATGATAACCGCCACCAGCATCAAAAAGGTGCTACCGATTTGTTGGGTAGTTTGCTCGATGAGTAAACGATCTCTAAACCAAAAAACGTGAGCGATCGACGAACCCTACCCCAATTAATCCCACATTCCGTAAGCCCACCCCCTTCAGGTTTATCCCAAAAACCCCCTTATGAAATTATCTGAATTTGATGAAAAAATTATATGTGCTACAGTAGCGAGTACCCCTCGCGATCTATCGTAATGTATCGTTCTTCTTGGTTTTTGACTGCAACATTGGTCGGCACCACCATCGTTCTGGTAAAGCCAGTCGCTGCGGTGAAATCGGTGTCTGAAGTGGAGGCGATCTCCCGATCGACAACGGTGGAGATCGCGTTTGAACGACGATCTGGTAGAGCACCTGGCATAATTATTCACAGACAGGGTAGTTTATATACTTTGATTACCAGTCAGTATCTACTTTCTAATGAAGGACGTAGTCTGTATGATGCAGGAAAATTTACTCTACACTTACCAGATGGCTTCAAATACCAGGTACCCACAGAGGCGGTTAAAATACTCGACAAGTCGGCTAGCCCTGTGGATCTCGCGATTATCCAGTTCCGCAGCGATCGCAACTACAAAGTAGCGAAGCTGGCCGCACTAAATAGCCTCAAGCCCGAAGACAAAGTTTACACAGCAGGTTTTTACTCTAGTACAGAGTATTACCGTTCTGACCCACCACGTTTTAATTTTGAAGCAGGAAAGGTAGTCGCCACGGTGAATAAGCGACTCACTGACGACGAAGGCTATACTTTTGTTTACGACACTGCTACTCCAGAGGTTTACGGAGGTGGAATATTCGATAGTGATGGACAGCTAGTAGCTATTCATGGTCACGATCGATACTGGCACAGAGATCTGGCGAAAAGAGCTATTCCGATTCGTTGGCTAGTGCAAAACCTGGCAGAAGTGGGGATTAAGCTTAGAGGAAACTCTTCTAGCGACAAAACACTTCCGACTCAGCGACCCACCACCGCCGATGACTACTTTATTGCTGGTTTTAATCAGTCTTCAACAGATGAAGCTGTTGAAAAATTCAGCGCGGCAATTCAGCTAAATTCCAAGTATCAACGTGCTTACTTTGAAAGAGCCAGAGCCAGATCTTTCAGCAGAATGATCGGTGATGAGGATACAGAAAAAGCAAGATTAGATTTTAGCCAAGCTATTCTTCTTGACCCCCAAGACTACAGAGCCTATTATTATCGCGCCGATTTGCTCAATTTACATTCAAAAGAAACTGGTCGAAAAGCGATTAGAGAATACGATCGGGTCATCCTGCTGAATCCAAGATTTCCCCTGGCCTATTACCGTCGTGCCGAACTGAAATCCTATTATTTAGAAGACTTCCAGGGAGCGGTAGCAGACTATAGCCAAATCATTCTTCTTGACCACCAAGATACCGAAGCCTATAGGAATCGTGCTAACCTGAAAGCAGAAAAACTGAATGATTTCCAGGGTGCGATAGTAGATTGCAATAAAATTATTGCCATTTTTCACAACCAAAAAAGCTCCAATCTTAATCGAGACGAAAATCTAATAGGGGCCTATAAATATCGTGCTACTCTGAAAGCAGAAAAGCTGAATGATATTCAAGGAGCACTGGCAGATTACAATCAAATTATCTCTCTTTACCCCAAATATTCCGAAGCTTACTACAAGCGAGCTAACTTAAAGCATAAGAAGCTAAACGATCGTCAAGGAGCACTGACAGATTACGATCGAGCTATTCTCATCGCTAATAATAAGTATGATACTTATAGTTATTATGAAGATCGTGCTCTTCTGAGAGAGGAGTTAGGAGATCGCCAAGGAGCTTTGGCAGACAGAGAAAAAGCTACTGAAAATAAGCGGGTAAGTTGGGATCGCTGCCGTCTTTCGAGTTCGGGTATCGGTTGTAAGTAGTCGAACTTAATTAATTGGACGAGCTTGAGGTTATATATGGGCCGCAGCTTACCAGTCTGTTTTAGGTCTAATTTGTACCAGATGATGAAAAAAAATTATTTGATTTATTTGTCGATTGTTGCAATTGTTAATTTCATTACTGCTGGGACGAGTTCAAGTGGACATAATAATTTCATCAGTTCAGCTACATCCCAGCAAATTGAAAGTGTAAATAGTCTCAAGATCGTTCCTCCATCTCAAGCCATCCAAATTAATGGAAGAAATTCACGAACAGCTACTAAAGTGAGACGTATTCAACAAGGTATGCCATATCGAGAAGCTCACAAAATCTTAATTCAACAAGGTTGGCAGCAAATTATACCTACTGCTAATGGAGGGATACCAACCTCAGTAAATAGTAAGGTTCCAGAGTGTTCTGGAACTGGATTAGGACTTTGTCGGTTTGAGTTTACTAACGAAAAAAGAGAGTTACTAGTTGTATCGACAATATCTCAAATAGAGCCGACGATCTTACATTGGTTTCTAGATCCTCCACCTAAAGCTATCCAAGTTCGTGGGAGAAATTCACGAACAGCTAATGGAGTGGCACTCATTAAACAAGGTGTGCCCTATAAAGAAGCTCGGAAAATACTAATTCAACAAGGTTGGCAGCCAAATATACCTACTTCAACTGGAGAGATCCTAAAGCTTGATAATAATAGTCAGGTTAAACTCATATACGATCGCGGCTATGATGAGATTAAAAATTGCTCTGAATCGGGATTAGGACTTTGTAAGTTTGAATTTATGAACTACAAAGGAGAGTTGTTAGTTGTGTCAACAACATCGTTACCAAAATTGAAAGTCTTTCATTGGCTTATTGAAAAATCAGCAGAGTAAACTAGGGGTCTTCTACATAGGGGTGGAGGGTGTGAATCCTCCAGAGGAGTAGGCTCCTCGAACTAAACGACCAGTTCGGGTCGCGCAAATCCAAACCTGCTCGGTATCATAGAAATCACCACGTTGTTCGATCTCAAATCCATTTAATAGCAACACCAACCACACCTGCACCAATGGCATCTCAACCGCTTGCTGCAACTCCAGCAATGGCACCGCTCTGTCCCACTCATCCAGCCTCATTGAAATCGCCTGTCCCCATTGGGACACATTTTCATCATGTGCTAAGGCGATCGCTTGTTGGTAAACTACTTCTTGGTCTACTTGCTCGGCTGCCTCAATCTCTGCTAAGACTTCTGCCTTCGATCGCTCCCGTACCAGTGTCAAATTGTATTCTCGCTCGTACTCTGGCAACTCTGGAGCTTCAATAAACTGCTCCAAATCCACCATCATCGACTGTCTGACATAGCGATCGAACGCATCCAGCGGCATCACAGGTTCCTGCTCTGGATGAAACAGATACTCAATTTCCGAAAGCTGCATCGCCGATCGATCGGCATAAATTTCACCCAGCCTGCGGATTGCCTCTCCCGCAGCACTAAGTTTATCGGCTGGAGCCAAGCCGTCAATCGACTCATCTACCCGATCGAGCAACCCTAAGAAGTCAGCATCTACTGGTGTTTTAGATGCAGCATCAATGTAATCAAATATTGAAAGCTGAACTACTGCTGGCATAGAAAACAAGGACGGATCGGACATTGTTCGGGATTGATTAATACCTGAGATGCAAACTTTTTAAACCCATACTCAGTATCTAATACTGTCAGAGCTTGCCGGAGATACTCATGAACTTGAGATGGCAACCAGCCAGCACAATGAACTGGCGATACGACTGCTAACTTATTATGCCCGTCCCAGACCTCAATTCCGATCGCATGAATCGGTGAATCTTCCCGCATCTCCCGCCACACCTGCAACACTCCATAATTAACCTGGGGCACAGGAATTTGATGCTTAGTCTCAATCCGTTTACGCGCCCGCTTCTGATTGATCCGATCGCGATTATTGATGTAGAAGCGTCGAGCGGTGCAAAGCTTATCGTCCCAACAAGTCGGATGTTTCGCTCTAGCCTCAGTCGGACTCAACGGGGCACATCGCCGACACTTTTCAGGAATCTCTTTCGATCTAGCCACCCACATTTTCCTCCCACTCAATCGCACCTAGTTCGGCCTCTAGCTCTGTGGTTGAAGGTAATTCTGACTGTAAGGGATCGGGCAAGGATTTAGTCAACGCCTCCGTCCACTCAGCTACCCCCATCGGTTTATTGATATCCCGCAGCGCATATTCCGCCACCACCCCATTCTTTGACCGACACAACAATATTCCAATCGTCGGCTCATCGTTGGGATGGCGCAGCAGATCGTCCACCGCTGATAAGTAGAAATTCAGCTTTCCCGCATACTCTGGTTTAAATTCATCCACCTTCAACTCAATGACCACATAGCAGCGCAGTTTAAGATGGTAAAACAGCAAATCCAGTCGAAAATCCTGACCCCCTACCTCTAAGGGAAACTGTTTACCCACGAACGCAAAACCCGCCCCCAGCTCCAGTAAAAATCTCTCGATATGTTGAACTAAAGCATTTTCAAGTTCTCGCTCCTGGGCTTCTGTGCCCAAGCTGAGGAAGTCAAATAGATACGGGTCTTTCAGAGTTGCCCTCACAAGGTCGGAGCGATCTGGAGGTAAAGTTGCTTCAAAATTGCTGACAGCCTGACCTTGGCGTTGATATAACTGGCTCTCAATCTGGATTGCCAGTATATTCCGCGACCAACCATTAGTCGTTACTTGTTGAGCGTACCATCGCCGAGCGGTTAAGTCCTTCACCTTGTCCAAAATCATCAGATTATGACCCCAAGGAATTTGTCCAACAACCTGTTGGACTATTTGCTCCTCCGAATAAGCTTCAGCGAAAGCCCTCATGTACAACAAGTTGGTGCGAGATAATCCCTTGAGTTCGGGAAACTCCGATCGCAAATCCTGAGAAAGCCTGTCGATAACTTTCGCACCCCAACCTTGTTGAGACTGTCTCAACAGAATTTCTCGTCCAATTTGCCAGTAGAGCAGAATTAACTCCTGATTGACAGCTAGAGCCGCTCGAATTTGGCTGGTGCGAATCCGCTGCTTGAGACTAATGAGGAGTTCTTGATATTCAGTACTGAGTCGATCCATACGGGTTTGAGGGGATTACCGTTTGCAAGCATTGTCTTGGAGAAATTCAATCAGCTATCTTAAATTACTCTTCAGGACGCTCAATCCCAATCGATTGAATCCTTAAATCGCAAATTTCTCTAAATATTTCTAACCTTTCTCGATCGGTAGCAGCTCGAAAAATATCAGCAACGGCAATAACCGCTTTACTTTGAGGTTCTGCTGTTGCCTGCTCTTGCAGATCTTCGGTATGCCTGGGCACAAAAACAATAAAGTCAGCAGATCGATAGCAGTCTGAATCCTGGCTTGACTGAATCTTTACTTCTAGCTCCTCTCTAGTGCTGGCAGAATGAATGATTCTACCATCCTCAAATAAAATCCACTTTCCAC